>JABBAU010000015.1 GCA_018607785.1 Methylobacillus sp. | reverse complement strand
ATAATTAATACCTAAAGGATTCAACGGCGACTTTAGGTCGCCGTTTTTGTTTGTATTATGAGAAAATTATTTACAAATAACTTAATGTCTACATACAAGAGGCTTCCAATCTCATTTAAAAGGGGAGAGGGGGTATGGCTGCAATCGAAAAATGGGGATAAGTATTTAGATGCATTATCTGGAATAGCAGTGAACACCCTTGGCTATAGTCATCCAAAATTTGTTGAGGTTATGGCTGAGCAAATAAAAAATTTAATTCATATTTCTAATGTATACAACATTGAAGAACAGTGTCTATTAGGAAAAGAATTAGCAAATTTATCAAAATTATATTCGACATTTTTTTGTAACTCTGGATGTGAAGCAAATGAGGCGGCTATAAAAATTGCAAGATTGCATGGACATGCATTAGGCATTCAAAACCCCGAAATAATTGTGATGGATAATGCTTTTCATGGAAGGACGATGGCTACATTGAGCGCTTCAGGCAGTAGAAAAGTTCAGGCGGGATTTGAACCACTCATGTCTGGCTTTTTGAGAGTTCCATTTGATAATATTGAGGCTATCCAAGAAATTGCCAATAAAAAAAATAAAGTTTCAGCTATTCTTGTTGAGCCAGTTCAGGGAGAAGGAGGAATAAATATACCTCATAACTTTGAAGCTTACCTAAAAGACTTAAGAAATATATGTGATAAAAATAACTGGTTACTTATATTTGACGAAGTTCAGTGCGGCGTTGGAAGAACAGGAAAATGGTTTGCTCATCAACATAGTAGTATCAAACCAGATATTGTAACTTTAGCTAAGGGTCTAGCTTCGGGGGTCCCAATAGGCGCTTGTATTGCAAATGAGAAAGCTTCAACTCTTATGTCTTCCGGTAAACATGGTTCAACATTTGGTGGTAATCCATTGGCAATGATTGCGGGATTGACGACCATAAAGATCATGAAAGAAGATAATCTTTTAGATAATGCAGTAAGCAAGGGTCAACTTATTTGCTCACAATTAAAGAAGCATTTTGATCAAAATGATAAAATAGTTTCTATCAGGTATATGGGTCTGATGATTGGTATAGATTTAAGTCATCCATGCAGAGGGCTAGTTGAATTAGCACTGGAAAATAAACTATTAATAAATGTTACCTCAGATAAAACTATTAGACTGTTACCGCCTTTGATAATTAACAATGATGAGGCTAAATTAGTTGCTAAAAAATTAGTTAAAACTATAGATGAATTTCACAAGAAGGCATGACTAAGACAGATGGAAAAAGTTAAACATTTTTTAAAGCTTGTTGATTTAAGTATAGACGAACTATCTTATCTTTTTGATAGGGCTAAAATTATTAAAGCAAACTATAAAAGTTATAAAAAAACTTGGACGCTCGAAGATAGAACCTTAGTTATGATTTTTGAAAAAGCAAGCACAAGAACGAGACTTTCTTTTGAAGCCGGGATGAATCAGATGGGGGGAAACGCTGTGTATTTAAATACTAGAGATTCACAGTTAGGTAGAGGGGAGCCTGTAGAGGATGCTGCGCAAGTTATATCAAGAATGTCAGATGTCGTCATGATTAGAACTTTTGAGCAAGATATTATTGAGAGATTTGCAAAAAATTCGAGAGTGCCTGTTATAAATGGATTAACAAACGAATATCATCCGTGCCAAATCCTTGCTGATATTTTTACTTTTATTGAAAAAAGAGGCCCTATTCAAGGCAAAAAAGTGGCTTGGATAGGAGATTCAAACAATGTATGTATGACTTGGTTGCAAGCCGCAGAACTTTTAGATTTTGAGTTACATGTATCTACACCCAAAGGCTACGAAATTGAAGCTGATGTGATTGACAGTAATGACAATGTTTTTCAGTATGATGAACCTATGAAAGCGGCAAAAGATGCAGATATTTTAACGACAGATGTATGGACTAGTATGGGCTTTGAATCAGAAAACAAAGAGAGGCTAAAAGATTTTGCAAATTGGCAGGTTGATAAAAAAATGATCAACGAAGCAAAAAAAGATGCTTTATTTATGCATTGTTTGCCGGCTCATAGAGGTGAAGAGGTCAGTGGGGAGGTGATTGACGGTGCACAGAGTGTAGTTTGGGAAGAGGCTGAAAATAGACTGCATATTCAAAAAGCATTATTAGAATATTTGTTATTAGGAAAACAATAAATATGATTAAAGACGTCAAGAAGATTGTACTGGCATACTCAGGTGGGCTCGATACCTCAGTTATATTAAAATGGTTGCAAGAAAAATACGATTGTGAGGTTGTGACCTTTACTGCGGACCTTGGACAAAAAGAAGAGATTGAACCTGCAAGAGCGAAAGCAAAAGCTGCTGGGGTTAAAGAGATTTTTATCGAAGATTTGAGGGAGGAGTTTGTAAAAAATTATGTGTTTCCTATGTTCAGAGCCAATACTTTGTATGAAGGCGAATACCTTTTAGGAACATCGATTGCTAGACCCCTAATAGCTAAAAGATTAGTAGAAATAGCACACCAAACAGGATGTAATGCAATCGCTCATGGGGCAACGGGAAAAGGAAATGATCAGGTAAGATTTGAGCTTGGGGCCTATGCGATTGATCCAGATATAAAGGTAATTTCACCCTGGAGAGAGTGGGATCTGTTGAGCAGAGAAAAATTACTAAAATTTGCTGAAGACAATAATATACCTGTTGAAATGAAACATAAATCTGGAGGGAGTCCATACAGCATGGATGCAAATTTACTTCATATATCTTATGAAGGCAGGCATCTTGAAGACCCAAAAAATGAACCAGAAGAATCAATGTGGAGATGGTCTGTTAATCCGAAAGATGCACCAGAAAATTTTCAAGAAATTACAATTGGATTTAAAAATGGTGATCCAGAAAGTTTGGATGGCCAGAAATTAATGCCTCATGAAATATTAGAGCAACTTAATATTTTAGGATGTGCGAATGGAATAGGTAGATTAGATTTGGTTGAAAATAGATATGTTGGAATGAAAGCAAGAGGGTGCTATGAGACTCCTGGAGGAACAATACTTCTTAAAGCGCATAGAGCAATTGAATCACTCACACTTGATAGGGAAGTGGCACACTTAAAAGATGAATTGATGCCAAGGTATGCCTCTTTAATTTACAATGGCTACTGGTGGAGTCCTGAGAGAGTAGCTATACAAACATTAATTGATCACACCCAGCAAAATGTGAATGGATGGGTAAAGTTAAATTTATACAAAGGCAATGTCATTTTAGTTGCTAGAGATAGCAAAGACTCATTGTTTGATACAGATGTAGCTTCATTTGAAGAGGATGGTGGAGTTTTTGATCATCAAGACGCCGCAGGATTTATTAAGCTCAATGCACTTAGATTGAGATTAAATAAAAATAGAAAAAAATCATAGGAGTTTAAAAAATGCCTTCATTTGATATCACCTCTAAAGCAAATATGGAGAATATAAAAAATGCCGTTGATGTTTCAATGAGAATGATTATAAATCGTTATGACTTTAAGGGAACAAGCGCTAAGGTAGAGCTTAATGAGAGTGAGATGAAAATAGAAATTAATGCCGACTCTGAATTCCAAATAGATCAAATTAAAGACATTTTATTTCCTGCGCTTGAAAAAAAAGAACCTGATAGCTCAAAAAGAATGAGCTCTGAAAATATTGAAACTATTTCTGGTAATAAGCTCAAGCAACAGCTAACAATCAGAAGTGGGATATCGATGGAACTGTCAAAAGAAATAATAAAAACAGTTAAAGATTCTAAAATAAAAGTGCAATGCAGTATTCAGGGAGATGAGCTTCGAGTCAAAGGAGCAAAAAGGGATGTGCTTCAGGAATGTATTGCTTTAGTAAAAAGTAAACATAATGAATTCCCATTGAATTTTGGTAACTTTAGAGATTGATCAAAATGGCATTAACCCTTTACGAAAAAATTTTTAACCGGCATATTGTTCGTGAAGAAAATGACACCTATCTTATTTACATTGATCGTCATCTTGTTCATGAGGTGACAAGCCCACAAGCTTTTGAAGGTTTACGAAATGCTGGTAGAAAAATATGGAGAACTAGCTCTATTCTGGCTGTCCCCGACCATAACGTCCCAACTACAGATCGTGAAAAAGGGATTCTTGACCCAGTTTCAAAGATTCAAGTTGATACCTTGGATGAGAACTGTGAAAAGAATAAATTAACACAATTTAAAATGAATGATGAGAGGCAGGGTATTGTTCATGTAATTGGTCCTGAGCAAGGCTCAACTCTTCCAGGAATGACAATAGTATGTGGAGATTCTCATACAAGTACTCATGGGGCTTTTGGATCACTTGCTATCGGGATAGGAACTTCAGAAGTGGAACATGTTTTAGCGACCCAGAGCCTTTTATTGAAAAAATTCAAGACAATGCTTGTAAATGTTAATGGTACTTTGGGTAAGCATATTACGGCAAAGGATATAGCTTTATACATCATAGGCCAGATTGGTACCGCTGGAGGCACGGGCTTTGCAATAGAGTTTTCAGGTTCTACTATTAAAAATTTAAGTATGGAAGGTCGAATGACTTTATGTAACATGGCGATTGAGGCTGGTTCAAGAGCAGGGTTGGTGGGGGTGGACGAAAAAACAATTGACTATTTGCAAGGCAGACCATTTTCTCCACAAGGTGAGAATTGGAAAAAGGCTATACATGACTGGAAAGGTTTGGTTAGTGATCCGGATGCAGTATTTGATAAAATTATTAACATTAGCGCTTCATCGATTGAGCCTCAAGTTACGTGGGGAACTTCACCTGAAATGGTATGTAATATAAATGATAAAATACCTGACCCAGCACAAGAAAAAAAATTATCAAACCAAAAAGGCTATCAAAGCGCTCTTGATTATATGGGGCTTAAAAAAGGCACGAGCATAAAAGACATTAAACTTGATAAGATTTTTATAGGGTCATGTACAAACTCGAGAATTGAAGATCTCCGAAGAGCTGCAGAAATTGTAAAATCAAAAAAGGTAGCCACAAATATTAAACAAGCACTGGTAGTTCCGGGCTCAGGTCTAGTTAAAAAGCAAGCTGAAAAAGAGGGATTAGATAAAATTTTTATTGAAGCAGGTTTTGAATGGCGTGACCCTGGATGTTCAATGTGCCTCGCAATGAACGCTGATAGACTTGAACCTCAAGAGCGATGTGCATCAACTTCGAATAGAAATTTTGAAGGCAGGCAGGGGCAAGGTGGAAGGACACATCTTGTCAGCCCAGAAATGGCAGCAGCAGCAGCTGTAAATGGAAAATTTGTTGATATAAGAGAGATGCCCTAGTGCTACCAATAAATAAACATTGTGGAGTAGTTATTCCTTTAGATAGGGCAAATGTAGATACAGATGCAATCATCCCTAAACAATTTTTAAAATCAATTAAAAAATCTGGCTTTGGGCCAAATTTATTTGATGAATGGAGATATCTCGATCGGGGAGAGCCAGGAATAAATCAATCAGAAAGAAAGCTCAATCCGGATTTTATTTTAAATAAAGAAAACTACCGTCAAGGTACAATTTTACTCACAAGAGAAAATTTTGGTTGTGGATCAAGTCGTGAGCATGCACCGTGGGCTTTACTTGATTTTGGTATAAGAGTAATTTTAGCACCAAGTTTCGCAGATATTTTCTATGGAAATTGTTTTAAAAATGGAATACTCCCAATTCAAATTAATAAAGAAATGACAGATTTATTTTTTAAAAAGGCATTATCAGAAATAGGTTTTAAATTAAGCATAGATCTTGAAAAACAGTTGATCATTGATGATGGAGAAAGATACACATTCAAAGTAGATGAATTTAAAAAACATTGCCTTATCAAAGGGCTTGATGATATTGGCTTAACTCTTGAAAATAGTAAAGACATCGAAGTTTTTGAAAAAAGATACTATAACCAATACCCATGGTTGGCAAAATAGGAGATGCAATGAAGATAGCAGTTTTACCTGGTGATGGGATTGGACCAGAAATTATTAAACAAGCTGTCAAAGTTTTAGATTTCTTTGGCCTAAAAGACTCAATTGCTTACTCTTCAATTGGAGGTGCAGGTTTTGATGAGTTCAAAGACCCACTTCCGGAAGCAACACTTAAATTAGCGTTAGAGTCGGATGCAGTTTTGCTTGGAGCTGTCGGTGGTTGGAAATATGATAAATTACCCAGAAATATGAGACCCGAAAGAGGTTTGTTGCGAATTAGGCAAGCCCTTAATTTATTTGCAAACTTAAGGCCAGCCATGATGTTCCCAGAGCTTATAGATGCATCAAGCTTAAAACCAGAAATCGTTTCAGATCTTGATATTATGATAATTCGTGAGCTTACAGGTGATATTTACTTTGGGGAACCTCGTGGAATATCCTTAAATAAGCAAGGAGAGCAGGAAGGGATAAATACAATGCGTTATTCAGAATCGGAAATAAGAAGAATTTCTCATATTGCATTCAATACTGCCAACAAAAGATCTAAAAAATTATGTTCAGTTGATAAGGCAAATGTTCTTGAAACAACAGAATTGTGGCGCAAAGTTATTAGTGAAGTTGCCTCTGAATACCCAGAGGTTGAATTAAGTCATATGTACGTTGATAACGCAGCAATGCAACTTATTAAAGAGCCTAAGCAATTTGATGTTATTGTCACGGGAAATATTTTTGGGGATATCCTGTCAGATGAAGCATCAATGTTAACGGGCTCAATAGGTATGCTTCCATCAGCTTCTTTAGATAAGAACAATAAGGGAATGTATGAGCCGAGTCATGGCTCAGCTCCTGACATTGCAGGAAAAGATAAAGCTAATCCTATAGCTACCATCTTATCTTTATCAATGATGTTTAAATATACATTTAATGATAATGATAAGACAGAAAAAATAGAGAACGCTGTTAGGAGCGTATTAAGCAAAGGCTATAGAACTCATGACATCCTATCAAAGGACACAACGCTAGTGGGCTGTGAGGAAATGGGGGATAAAATTATTGAGGAATTATCAAATGCTTAGAGTCGGTATTATCGGATGGAGAGGTATGGTTGGCTCTGTCCTCTTGCAAAGAATGCACGAGGAAAATGACTTTGATAAAATCGATACCTATTTTTTTTCGACTTCACAAGCAGGGGAAAAAGTACACGTTTTAAAATCTCAAGAAAGCACCTTACATAATGCGCTTGATGTTCATGAACTAAAGGGAATGGATATTTTATTATCATGTCAAGGGGGAGATTATACAAAGAAAATTTTACCTTTACTAAGAGAAGAAAAATGGGATGGTCATTGGATTGATGCGGCATCAACTTTAAGAATGGATTCAAATGCAGTTATTGTGCTTGACCCTATAAACAAAGAAGCAATTGAAAATGCTATTAAAGAGGGCACAAAAAACTGGGTAGGTGGAAATTGTACAGTTTCATTGATGCTTTTGGCGATTCATGGTTTGATCAAAGAGGGCATAGTTGAATGGGTATCATCAATGACTTATCAAGCTGCAAGTGGGGCAGGAGCTCAAAATATGAAAGAGCTTCTGGTCCAAATGGGTGAACTATCTAAATCTCTAGATGATGTGACATATGAAACTAATATCCTTGAATTAGACAAAAAAGTGCAAATGATAATGAGTTCCGAAAAATTTACGAAAGAATTATTTTCAGTACCTCTTGCGGGAAGCTTAATCCCTTGGATAGATGAGGAATTAGAAAATGGACAAAGTAGAGAGGAATGGAAGGGAAGCGTTGAAACAAATAAAATTTTACAATCCAATGGATTTAAAACATTTAATGTCGATGGTTTATGCATCCGAATTGGAGCTATGAGATCACATAGTCAAGCATTAACAATCAAATTAAATAATAATTATTCAATTGAAAAAATTGAGAAATTATTAGCTTCTGCAAACCCATGGATAAATTTTGTAGCTAACCACAAAGAAGCATCGATAAAACACTTAAGTCCTGCTGCTGTTTCGGGTAAACTTTCAATTGCTGTGGGTAGAGTGAGAAAATTAAATGTTAGTGAAAATTTAATATCGGTTTTCACTGTTGGTGATCAGCTTTTATGGGGAGCAGCTGAACCTCTAAGACGGATTCTTAATATTTTGATAAATAAAAAAGTATGATAAAAATGTCTAGATTCATAAAAAAAGTATCGTTAGCTATATTTTTATTTATATTTTCATATAAAGCTCTAGCTCTTCAGTTAGGTCAAATTTCAGTCAATTCAACTCAAGACCAACCTTTAAACGCTGAAATCGAACTTATAGTATCAAGTGGAGATGATTTAGATTCTCTCAAGGTCAATATCGCTGGTAAAGATATATACCAAGCTCAATCAATTGAAAGAGTTCCTGTTCACGAAGATATCAAAATAAGCGTTATCCAGGATGGAAAAAAATCAAAACTAAAGCTTATTTCTAAAGAACCTGTTCTTGATCCCTTTTTAGATTTACTTATTCAGATCGATTCACCCAAAGGAAGAAATTTTAGGGAATATACTGTTTTACTTGATCCACTTCCGGCAAGTGAATCACAAGTTGACAGAATAGTTGAACCAGAACCTGCACCAGAACC
>JABBAU010000033.1 GCA_018607785.1 Methylobacillus sp. | reverse complement strand
TCAATGCCGTCATCTTGAATAATTTTAAAGCGCTTCGAGCTTTGAGGTATTTTAAAAAATTGCTTCGCTACATTGATAGCGCTCGGATTAATTTCTATGGTGAGGCAGTTAGCTTTTTTATACCATTTGTAAAAAAATTTTTGGATGGCCGCACCCCCAAGCCCAACAAAAAGTAACTCTTTCGGCTTATCTAAGAAAATAGCAGCCAAGGCCATAATTTGCGTATAACCGAGTTCTAGGTGATATGGGTCACTAATTCTCATTGAGCTTTGTATGGTGGGTGAACCAATGTGCATTGATCGCACGTCATTTGTTTCACTCATGTCGACCGTCATTTCAAAAAACTCACCCTCGCGCTTAGGGATATTTTTCTCACTCATCATCCCGATTATTTTTTTTATCTTATTGATCATTTCAACATCATCTCATGCCATTGCTTCTCGACTCTTTTCAGTGAGATGGGATAAAGCGTTTTTAATTCTTGTGCAAATAATGAGACTCTTAACTCCTGCAGCGCGTATTGAAAATCCACATACATATCCGGCACTGCCTCATCGTTTTCAACAAAATGAATTACCTTCTCAATCCATTTATCTTGGAGACGCCTGATTCCCTGTAACGCTTCTGTATCCTTTTCTTGACGCTGATGAAATTTTTCAATACGAAGTTTTAATGCTGTCAGATACCTAGGGAAATTTTTTAGTTGATCATAAACAAATAATGGGGGCTCATAAGCCGGTAATAAAAGTTCTAACTGCTCTTCAATGTCTTCTTTAAAAATTGAAGTTAAATTATTTTGTTTTTTTAAAGCCAGAGAAATCGCATGATAGTTTTCAGCAATCAGAGTAAGACTTTTAGAAAGCTCAATAATGACCTCCCCTATTCTTTTCTTTGCATATGCAGCCAGTGCTTCAAAAGCTTTTTTTGTTCTCGGTATTGGCTGATCCCAATTCATTGACTCATTAAGTACAATTTCCATAAAATTTTCTTTTAAAGCATCTGCCCCAATATAGGTCTTTAAGGCGAGTCCGTATTGTTCAAATTGCGGTGGTGTTTTTTTTAAAACCTTTATACGTTCCTTGAGTTGAAGTGTGAGCAGTTTTCTCACCCCCAACTTATGTAAGGCAATCGCTTCACTCTCATTGTCCAACACCTTTAAATCAACATCAGATTCATTCGGCGTCAATGCAGGATAGCCGACAATTATTTCATCCTGCCTTTTGGCACTCACTGTTTCTGGGATATCAAGCTCTGGCCAAAAAACTAAGCCATTTCTCTCGATATCAAATGCAACCTCCTCTATCACCTCAGTGACCTTCTCTTTATGTGCCGTTTGTAACTCAGCCAGCTCTTTTGAGGTATCAATCTCAACACCCTCATCATCTGTTATCGTGAAGTTAACCTTTAGGTGCATCGGTATTTTTTTAACCAAGCTAGATTCCACCCTAAAACTAGAATTCGTTTTTTTCCTTATGAAATTCGTGAGCTCTTCATTGAAATTATTTTTTGTATCTGCCTCGACTAAAAACTCTGTGATTGTTTTAGGCAAGGGTGTGAGTTGTGTCCGGATAGGCTTAGGCAATAATTTAAATATATTGAGTACCTTTTCTCGAATCATACCCGGCACTAACCAATCAAATGACTCTTGCTTAATTTGGCTTAAACCGTGATAAGGAAAAGTTGCGGTTAATCCATCCATCGGGTGATTCGGTTCAAAATGATAATTTAAATTTACATTGATATTATTTCGATTAATCTGATCAGGGAACTGCACATCATCGATCTGATCTGCATTTTTTTGCATCAAGTATTCTTTAGTAAGATATAAAAATTGAGGTGCATCTTTTTCAACACCTTTTCGCCAAAATTCAAAACCTGCTCCATTCATGATTTCTTGTGAAATTTTACTGTCGTAAAAATCAAACAAAATGTCATCATTGATTAAAATGTCTTGACGTCGTGACTTATGCTCAAGTTGCTTTACTTCATCAATTAACTTTTGGTTATGCGCCCAAAAGGGGGCTGAAGATTCATATTGATTTTCAACAAGGCCTTGTCTTATAAAAATGGATCGTGACTCCTCTAAATTAATTGCGCCGTAATGAACGGTTTTATTTGCATTGATGACGAGGCCATACAGCAATGTCTTTTGGGTTGCATCGACCCGATTGAGTTTTGGATTCCACCTTGGGCTGTAATATTCATAATCCACTAGATGCTTTGAAAGTCGCTCCACCCAATCTACTTCAATTTTTGCAATGCATTGGGCATACAACTTGCCTGTATCAATAATTTCAGCGGCCATTATCCATTTATAATTTTTCTTTCTAAATAGCGTGGGTCCAATTAAAAATTTAATACCCCTTGTGCCTGCATATTCATAGCTATCGATAATTTTCGTGCCAATATTTCCCAACAATCCAGATAGAAGAGAAAGATGAATTTGTTCATAGGTGACCTCTTTTTTACTTACCTTAAACCCAAGCTCTTTTGTCATTTCATACAGTTGCTTATAAAGTTCTTGCCACTCCCTAATTCTTGTATAGGACACGAAGTATTGCTGACAAAAATTCCGTAAGCCTTTCCCACTTTTTATAGTGATTTTTTCATCTAACAATTTCCATAGTTTTATAAAGCTCATAAAACCCGATTCGGGATCATGGAACAATAAATGCGCTTGGTCTGCTTTTTCTGATTTATCTAAGGGCCTTTCTCTGGGATCAGAAATACTTAAAGCGCTAATAATGATCAAAATTTCATTCAAGCAGGCTTGTTTATTAGATTCAATTAAAATTCTACCCAAGGATGGATCAAGCGGTAACTTTGCCAGCTCATGCCCCATCGGTAAAATTTTGAAATCTCTATCGACTGCATCCAATTCGTAAAGTAATTGATAACCATCTTGGATAAACTTATTTATGGGCGGTTGCAGAAATGGAAACTCATGGACCGGACCCAAATGCAGTGATGCCATTTTTAAAATAACAGAAGCCAATGAAGTTCGCATAATCTCAGGATCGGTAAATGCTGGTCTGATCTCAAAATCCTCCTCGTCATATAAGCGTATACAGACCCCTGGAGATATTCTTCCACACCGCCCTGACCGCTGGTTAGCTGATGCTTGAGATATTTTTTCAATCAGAAGCTGTTCTATTTTAAGTCTTGGGTTGTAACGAATGATCCTGGCAAGTCCTACATCGATCACATATTTAATACCTGGCACCGTCAGAGAAGTTTCGGCAATGTTGGTGGTTAAAATAATTCTCCTTGAGGTGCCTTGTTTAAAAATTTTCTGTTGCTCTTTAACCGGCAACCGAGAAAATAATGGCAAGATCTCAAATCTATTTTTTAATTGATCAGATAAGAACTTCTTGATGTCATGAATATCTCTTTCGCCCGGTAAAAAAATTAAAATATCACCCTTGCTGCCCCCTGGAAGATCGTTGATGCTGGATAATATTGCGTCCTCAATATTTTCAACCACCTCTTTACTTATTTGTCTCAAAGGGCGATAAACAATATCGACTGGAAAGGTTCGACCTGAAACTTGAATGATCGGTGCTTGGTTAAAATGTTCAGAGAATTTGTCAACATCGATGGTTGCACTGGTAATAATAATTTTTAAATCCGGCCTTTTAGGTAAAAGATTTTTGATGTAGCCCAACAAAAAATCAATATTAAGACTTCTCTCATGCGCCTCATCAATAATCAATGTGTCGTATTGTAAAAGCTTGGGGTCTTTTTGAGTTTCGGCAAGTAAAATTCCATCGGTCATTACTTTGATAGATGTCCCTTTAGAAGTTTTGTCAGCAAACCTAACTTTAAAGCCGACCTGTTCTCCTAAATTCACTTCTAGTTCACTGGCAATTCTTGTCGCTACCGACCTTGCTGCGATTCTTCTTGGTTGCGTATGGCCGATAAATTTATCCTTACCCCTGCCCATGGAAAGACAAATTTTGGGAAGCTGTGTTGTTTTTCCAGAGCCGGTTTCACCGCAAAGGATTGTGATTTGATTATCAGCGATTGTCTTTTTTATTTTTTCAACTTGCTGACTGACCGGAAGCGAGGGTGGGTAATGAATATTCATAATATTATCATCAAATATATTTGATAATTTACATTATATTTTATATATAAATTATTGTTTATATTGTTATATTTCATTATTATTTAAAAAATTATATAATAAATTTAGGTTCTAATTCCTGTAGATTAAACAAACCTAAAATCTCTAAAATCCGTGCTTGCGCGTTCCCTTTTTTTACACCAACATACTCTGCAATGATTAATTCATTTTTCATGGAGTGCTCCCAACCCACAAGTTCAGTCACCGTTAATTTGTAACCTTGTGACTCAAGCAAAAGGCACCTTAAAACATTTGTTAGGTGACTGCCTAATTCTCTTGTATGAATTGGATGTCGCCAAAGCTCGGTAATGGAATCTTTGAGCGCGGTTGATTTATTTTTTTTCATAATTCTAGCAACCTCTGCTTGGCAACATGGAATCAGAAAAAAATATTTTGCGCGTCTTTTTAAACCAAAAAAAATAGCATCGTCGGTTGCAGTATCACAAGCATGCAACGCCGTCACCATATCAACATTCTCATCAATTAAATTTTCAGCGTCTGCTATAGCGCTATTAATAAAATCCATACGATCAAATTTTAGTTTTTTTGCTAACCCTTTGGCATTTTCAACAAGCTCTTCTCTGGCATCAATACCAATCACTTTTCCTAAATTTTGTTTAATAAAAAGATCATACAAAATAAAACCCAAATATGATTTGCCACAGCCATGATCAACAATCGAATATTGTTCATTTTCCTTGTTTAGTTTTTCTAAAATCGGTTCAATAAAGTTATATAAATGATAGACCTGCTTGAGCTTTCTTCTTGAATCCTGATTAATTTTTCCATCTCGGGTTAAAATATGTAAAGATTTGAGGAGTTCGGGTGACTGTTGTGGTTTCATTTCATCAAGTGTTTGCATAGCCCTTAGTTTACCTCAATCTTAATTCACTCATTAGCATTAAAAGATTGGCTAATAAGAAAAATTTAAAGGCAGGGTTATGAGTATTCAGTGGTTTCCAGGTCATATGACCGCAGCAAAAAATAATGCAGAAAAGGCAATGGAGATTAATGATGTAATCGTTGAGGTCCTTGATGCAAGAATTCCTGGAAGCTCGGTCAACCCTATTATTAAAAATATTCGGGCGGCTAGACAAAGACCTCACCTTAAAATCCTCAATAAATCAGATTTAGCAGATCCTGAAATCACAAAACATTGGCTTGATTACTTTAATAATCAACCCAAAACTCAAGCCATTACAGTCTCTGCAAAAAATAAACATGATATAAAGCAGATAATTCCGCAATGTCAAAAGCTTGCACCTCATCGAGACTCTGCTATCAAGCCTTTAAGAATCATGATAATGGGAGTTCCTAACGTAGGTAAGTCCACTATCATCAACGCACTGCATCACAAAAAAATTGCTAAGGTAGGTGATATCCCAGCAGTTACAAAGAGTCAGCAAAGAATCGAAATAAATAAAGAGACCATTTTGACTGATACGCCAGGAATGATGTGGCCTAAAATCAGCTATGAGCTTGATGGATTTTTTTTAGCAGCCTCAAATAATATCGGGGCAAATGCCTATGACGAAATTGAAACAGCACTCGAGTTGGCTGATGTCATTAAACTGAGATATCCAGAATCAATAACGAAAAAGTATGGGCTTGAATTACCTTTCCCTGATGATGAATTATTTTTAGAGGGCATCGCAAAGCAACGTGGGTTTGTTTTAAAAAAAGGAAAGTCAAACCTTGAAAAAGCTGCCATTAGTTTTATTAATGATTATAGGCAAGGGCTGTTAGGTAAAATTAGTTTAGAGACGCCCGCTTCAAGAGAAAAAATGATTAAAGGCAATGTTTAATTAGCTAATGTCCATGTTTCTTTTGAAATCAATCTTTTGGATGGAACACAACCGTATTTAGTAAATACTTGTTTTAGTAATTTACTGTCCTTTAAATCAAACCAGGTTTCAACGTAAATCTCTCCCATCGAGTTGGAAAAATTCATACCTGGCTGTGTCATCTGACAGTTTGTGGTGCTGGTGGGTCGAGATCCCCATAATTTAGTGAATAATGCCTTATGTGAGCGGCCATTGATCTGTAAATTTTCAACACGCTCTGCCTTAAATTTAAAGATCCAATCATAATCACTAAAATCAGGATGTCTGCCCTCGTCATTGATAATCTTTTTGGTTTCAAAGCCAACAGGATAATTATTAACCTGGATATGCCTTGCAAACACACTGTAGCCTTTTTTTTGATTTCCCTCGACAATGTCATAAAGTACCAAGCCATTTTTTATTTCTTTTTTTTGAATAAAGTCATCAGTAATACTTGATTTAAAAAAGCCGCCTTTCCAATTTATATTGACGTGTGCATACTCAAAAGTAGTTCCATTATCTATATGAGTCCGAAAAGTCACGTCACCTTGTGCATCATCCCTGTCACCTAGGCTGTCATGTTCATAGTTATATTTTAAATCCTCAGAAGCGCTTATAGATAAAGGTAAAAGAAGACTAATTACAATTAAACATTGTTTTAAAAAAGTCATATTATTCCTTTATAAATTGAGTTATGCCTAAGCAACCCTCTGGATCCATGCAAGGCCAATCTGACTGCTCGCCACATGAATTCAGTGGAATCATAGATTCTTTTACACAGTATTTATTACCATCGATTAGATCGTATGAGTCGCATGCCAAGTTAATCGCAAAATAGTTTTCTGAAGACAATTTAAGCTCCTCGCTTTCCGATGCATGGGCAAAATTCAGAAAAAAAATTATCCAAAAGTGAGCAATTATTTTTATTAGATATTTGCATTTCAAATAAGTCATAAATGAAATACTAGATGAAAACTTACAATTAGGGAATAAAGCTTAGTAACGTCTTTTTTTCAACCAAATCCAAATACCTGAAATTGAGAGCAATAATAAAAAGATTGCGATAAGATCCAAAAACCACTTTCCAACATTTTTAATAATGTTTCCATTATGAAGGTCTAAAAAAAATTGCTCCAATGAAACGCCTTTTCCTGAAAAATAGGACTCGACTTGTTTAATTTTTTCATCAGGCATGAGAGCCTCCCTGCTCCAATCATTAAAAGCTGCATCAGTGAGCGCCCATGTTTGGGCTTGATCACTAGACTCCCATATTTGATTATTCGCCTTGAGGTAAATAATATCCTCCGATGCCCCGAGCTTTTCAATATTTTCTGGGATTCCAGCTGCGGAAGTCACTCTCTCGATTAACTCTCCCTCTTGAGTTAGTAAAACCATCTCATTTTGAAAGGCGATGAATAAAATCTGTTGAGAAAAAACTGACCCTATGATGGGCTCTTCACTTTTTACGACAGGTTGATTTTCTATAAAAACTTGGTCGCCAAACCTTGATATAAAATTATTGTCTACCGAAAAAGATTCTGCCTTGTTTGGTATTGAAATATTGTACAAAGCTAAGATTATGGGTGAGGCGGTGTATTTTTCATCCAAGCCTAAATCTTCTGTGTGATTTAGAAATATGCCTGTGATTGACAAATGAATCAAAAAAACACACACAGCAATGCCTGTGAATTTATGAATTTGATTAATCGACTTCTTGGTAATTCTTATTTTTTTCATTTATTTTTTAAATGTTCATCAAGGTAAAGTGATAGTTCAGCTATGGATGTCATTGCCCAAACAGATAAAGTAGCGCCAGAAATCCCATCAATATTTCGATCTAACTTCATTTTATCCAAACTCGCCCCAATAAACTGTTTTGTAAACGCTGGGTACCTTACTTCCCAACCCCGTATCTCTCTGAATTCTAAAACCTTTATCATTTGTATTTTACTGTCTTTTATCACCACCCCAAAGGTAATGGGCTCTGTTTTTCCTATCTCCTCTAAAATCCATGCAGTTTTATCATCCTTATTCCAATACCGAATTCTTAAAGAAGCATAAGGGTGCCCTAATATTTTCTCAACAGATTTTCTTAAATCACCCAACAGCATAATGGATTTACTTTTAGGTGGGCTGTTGTCATAAACTTCTGCTAAGAAATCTTTATCAGTTTGATAAATGCCGCGTGCATGCAAAGATGATGCTAATAATAAAGTTATTAACATCATCCATATCAAGGAAAGCATAAATTTTTTATTTAAATTATCTATAAATGGTCTTCTTTCTTTTGTTGTATCAATTTCACAGCATAACCTAATTCATCTTTCCATAGACTTTCGCTTTTTTGAATTTCTTTCAAAAGCCATAGTAAGTAATTTTTATCTAACGCCGTCATTTTCCTCTCTAATATTTATATATTTTTTAGAATTGGTAACCTAACCCTAAATTTAGACCTTCATATTCGTCTGCAATCGCATTGCCAACATCTTGGATTTGATAATCAACCTTAACAACGACATCCTTATCCACCCACCAGTTAGCTCCAAAATTGTACTGAATAGTTTCGGTATTTAAACTATTTCCGCTAGCGTTATCCCACTCTGCATAGCGACCAAAGAATCCGATATCTTGATTCATCGTCCAAGCGTTATTAAATCGATATGAAGGCTCTATGTAGT
>JABBAU010000067.1 GCA_018607785.1 Methylobacillus sp. | reverse complement strand
GTGAAGATGCTCACAATAACAGAAGAAGAGGATTTGATTATTTTTTAACGCACACGATAAATAAACATAACAATAATCCAATATTTAATGCTAATGTTGATATAGAACTCAGTACAGATCCGACGCAAGTAATGCAACTGCCAATTCCGCTTACTGAAGTCAATACAAACGACTTAATAGACTAGTGATTTAAATTACGGGTTAATAAATTTCAAAAAGACCAAAGCTATTACTTTTTGGTCTTTTTTTATCTTTACTTAGTTTTAATGTCACCATATTATGCAGTTAGAGACGATAATTTAAATGCTTCGTGGATCATGTCGTAGCAGATTGGAATAGGGTTCTACTCCAATTCTTTTATAGAAATCGTTTCTGATCAAAGTTCAGGTTAATAAAGTATTAACAAAATATATACGCTTAAATTTTTCAATATTAATGTTTTTATATACTTGGATGGTATCTCAAGACGATTTTTTAATTTCAAATAAAATGCCATTAATCAAGCCCATATTAAATCCCTTGGATAGGAATCCTAAATAGAATAGAGTATCTTAATAAAACTTAAAGGGATTAAATCTAGAAGATTACATAAAATCACATTATTAAAAACAAACTATGAAATTAGCTATTTATTCATTTTTATTGATTCTTTTTGGCGCTAACATAGTTAGAATAAACGCTCAAGAAACTGCTATAAAACCACTCAATGTCGTATGGATCAGTTGTGAAGATGTAGGACCCATTATGGGCGCTTATGGAGTCCATCAAATTAAGACACCAAATATTGACAAACTAGCAGCTGAAGGCGTCAGGTATTCAAATGCATATTCAACAGTAGGTGTGTGTGCACCGAGTCGTTTTTCGATTATTACGAGCATGTATCCAGCGCGTTTAGGAGCTCATAACATGCGTACGGGCAATCTAAATAATTATAAGACCCCAGAAAAATTATTCTTAAAAACAACAACCAATATAATTGACAAAGCAGGCCACCCAATTCCTGAGTATGAAGTGGTCACCCCTGAAAACGTAAAACCTTTTACTCAGTATCTCAGAGCCGAAGGGTATTACTGCATAAATGATAATAAATGTGACTATCAGTTTAATGCCCCTTTCACTGCTTGGGATCATACGTTAGGATCAAATTTATTTGATAAAATACCAGGCAACCAGCCATTTTTTTACGTCAAAAACTTATACACGACTCACGAGTCAAGAATCTGGTTGCGAAAAGATAAGCCACTAACTGTATTTCCAAATGAGGTTATTGTTCCTGATTACTATCCTGATATTCCTGAAGTTAGAAATGATTTAGCTATTAAATATTCCAATATCGAGGCACTTGATAAAGAGGTTGGGGAATTATTAAAAGATTTAGAAGCTAAGAATTTACTAGACAATACAGTTATATTTTTTTGGAGTGATCATGGTGGAAACCTTTTGAGACAAAAGCGTGCCGTAGGAAATAGTGGGCTTCATGTTCCTTTGATCATTAGGTACCCAAATAAATATAAAGCTGGAGAGGTTGAGGATGCATTAGTTTCATTGATGGATCTAGGGCCTACTGTCATGTCACTATTAGATATTAAGCCCCCAAAGCATTCAGATGGTAAGGCATTTGCGGGTCGATATAAAAAAGAATCTAGAGAATATATTTATGGTTCTGCTGATCGATTTGATGAATCTACTGATATGCAGCGTTCAGTTTTAGATGGACGATTTGTTTATATTAAAAATTTCATGACAGAATTACCTTTAATTTTTAGAAATAAATACAGAGAGCAAATTCCTATGAATAAGAAACTTATTGATATGGATATTAAAGGGGAATTGAGTGGAGATGCGGCGTATATTTTCATGAAAAAGAAGCCTGTAGAGGAGTTGTATGACTTAAAAACAGACCCCGATGAAGTTCATAATTTAGCCCTTAATCCTGTTTATGAAGCAAAACTTATTGAATTAAGAACGGCCCTCTCAAAATGGCAATCAGATATTGATGATCAAGGGTTTAAGCCAGAAAGTGAGATTATTAAAGGGTTTTGGCCAGAAATGATTCAGCCAGTAACATCAGATGTAAAGATTCATGTTAATTCCGATGGTCTTGTAAAAATGTCTTGCGACACTAAAGGGGCTTCTATCGGCTATCAAACGGAAGACATGATAGGGGAGGGCCGTTGGTTGTTATACACAAAACCTATTAAAATTAAATCCACTCAGAAACTATTGGCAAGAGCCATACGAATCGGATATAAGGCATCAAACATCACATTTAACTAAATTATCAGTATGAACTCAATTTACAATTTAAGTATCTTTTTTCTATTGGTTATTTCAATACTACAGAATATTTCCAGTCAGGAAGAAACTAAAAAACAAAATACAGATATTAAAATGATTAGAAAAATAAAAAATACAGAAGTAACTGGCATAATAATTTACTTGTTAGGAAAAAAATATAATTTAACGAAAACCGCTCAACACAGGTAAATGGAGTTTCATTTAACATTAGTAGTTTAAGAATGGGTTTTTAATTAAAAGTAAGAAAATGATACATAAAATAACTAGATATGCGTTTACAATAATTACGATAGCAATTTTATTTGTTTTAAGCAGTGCTAATGCTTTATCTAATTCTAACAAAATTAAAGTAGACTCTTTGAGTGATCGATATAAAGATTTATTTCATTTAGGAGCCGCCATCAATCAAGATGTTATTTTGGGGAAAGATATCCAATCTGAAAACATAATAACATCAGAATTCAATTCTATAACGCCTGAGAACTCTTTGAAATGGATGTATCTTCAGCCATCTCCTAATAAATTTAATTTTGTTGCGGCGGATAAATACGTTGAATTAGGCATTAAAAACAATATGAATATCGTTGGACACGCCTTAGTTTGGCATAACCAGCTTGCAGATTTCATGAAGAATACTTCAAGTAGTGCAGAGTTCATTAATCATGTGAAAAACCACATACATACAGTTGTTTCTAGGTACAAAGGTAGAATTGATGCATGGGATGTGGTTAATGAGGCTTTTAAGGAAAACGGATTGCTTAGACCCTCTGTTTTTAAAAAACAGATGGGAGATAATTACATTGAAGACGTTTTTAAATTAGCTGAAACAGCTGATCCGGATGCCGACTTGATTTACAATGATTATAATTTATATAAACCTGCAAAACGAGCTGGTGTTCTTAAAATGGTAAAAAAGCTTCAAGACAATGGTATTAATATTAATGCAATAGGTGTTCAGGCACACTGGAGATTGAAATCTCCAAGTTTAAATGAAATTGAACAAATGATATTAGATATTTCGGATGCTGGTGTTGACTTGATGTTTACAGAGCTAGATATTACAGTATTGCCAAATCCTTGGGAATTAGTTGGCGCAGAAGTCACTCGAAATTTTTCAAAATTTGAAGGAGATCCAAAAATGGACCCTTATCCTAATGGGCTTCCAAAAGAGATAGAAATACAATTAGCAAAGCGTTACAAAGATATTTTTAAGTTATTTATTAAACACCAAGATAAGATTAGTAGAGTTACATTTTGGGGAGTTATAGATCAATATTCTTGGCTTAACGATTGGCCCATAAAAGGGCGCACGAACTATCCACTGTTATTTGATAGAGAGTACCAACCTAAATTAGCTTACAAAACGTTGGTTAATCTTATTGAGAATTAATTATTAAACTAATTTAACGAAGCGATTATGATTCTAAACACCATTAATTTAGTTCACAAATTGAAGCCCTTAATACTGTTGCTTCTTTTTATGAGTTCATCATTTATTTTTTCTCAATCTAAAATAAGTATTGAAGGTTTAGTATATGATATATATGCCTATCCGGTTCCTTATAGTTCCATTGGGATTTCAAAGAAGAATATAGGAGCTAGTTCAACAGAAGACGGGAGTTTTAGTTTTTTTGTTTCCAAAAAAGAATTGATGGATACACTAAAGGTCTCTTCTATAGGTTTTGAGACTTACAAAATTAGCGTTCAAGACTTTATTAAATTAAAAGATAAAAAGATCGTTTTAAAAGATAAGATAACTGAATTAAAAGAAATATCAATTCAAAGTTCAAAAACAATTGTAAAAAACGCCCTTAAAAAACTTAAAACGAATACTCTAAGCAGCAAACATAAACTTGGGATGCTTTACAGGCGTTGGTCTGTAGAAGATAAAATTTGTCGTTTTTTTATTGAACAGTATATTGATGTTGTAGATCGCGGACCTTCGTCCAATATATATGGATTTAAGATCCGTCACAATCGTACCTCTTCTGATTATAGATTTGTAAAAAACCTTCAAAATAAACACTCATTACAGTATATGGAGTGGAATAACCCGCTGCGAAAAGGAATTTTATTGGGCGCTTATAAATGGAAAAAAATAAAGGATACTAATTATGATGATGATGATATTGTAGTAATCAAAGGAAGCGAGAAAAACGGCGATTTTATAACACTATATATTGGATTAAATACGGCGAAAATATATAGATTAGAAATGTTTAAGACGCATAAAGAAGGAAGGTCTATGGACGCTATTTATGTTTATAAAAATAACAA
The DNA here is from genome assembly GCA_018607785.1 of Methylobacillus sp. Lineage (GTDB taxonomy): Bacteria > Pseudomonadota > Gammaproteobacteria > Burkholderiales > Methylophilaceae > BACL14. The sequence continues at coordinate 4,210 of JABBAU010000067.1, read as the reverse complement.
TCAAAACAAGCTGTATTTGAGTTATCATAAAAGGGAGTATACATTTCAGGTTAAAACGCCTGAACATATAAAAAGAATTATGATTCAAACTGGAAAAACACCAAAGCCTTTTGTTCCAGTAGCCTACAGACATGAAGTTTTTGTTTTGAAATTAGATGACAATTCCGAAACAACAAAATCTAAAGGTGATGAATATAATCAAAGAGATATGACTTTGTATAAATTAGACTATGATCAACACTTTTGGAATAATTTAAGTCTTCCGCCAGAAACCAAATTTTATCAAAAAAACAGAGAGGAACTTGAGGGTTTGTTTGATGTTCCGATGGAGATCCAATTTAAGTATTCAAATTCAAATTAATATAAAGTTTTTAGTATGAAATACTTAAAGTGAATGTTTAAAATCTGACAAAGGAATAACTTCGAATATTTTAGCAGATAGATTAAAATCACTTGGTTATTTCTTCTTATAAAAAAACTTGGAAGATAATAAGACAAAATTCAATCCTCTACTAGATAGAGGATTAGATTTATACCCTGTATTCGATGAAATGCACCCACTTGTATCAGATCTAATTGATAGCATAGATTCTAAAAGTTTAAGCAACGAAATTTTTGATTCAATCAAACTATATCAATAAAAAGAGATGAATTACTCTATAAATTAGATTTTTATTCTACTATATATATATGTGTTGTTAGTTGCAATATAATACTTATATTAGCTGCTAAATTAATTTAAACGTATTATAATGAAAAATTTATATTTCTTAACACTATTATTATTCGCACTAAATTTTCAAGCTCAAAAGAAAAATGTCAATGGGAAAATCTATGATAAGCACCCCGCAATAAATGTAGCGAATGCGTTTACAGAAGCTTTTGTTTCAGGTGATGTAGAGAAGATTAAAAACTTGGTTACAGATGATTTTGGTTGGTGGGCAAAAAACGAAATGGATCCCAGTAAAAAAGATTTAACGAGTCTTATTGAGAGATCAAAATATTTAAGTAAGAATATTATTGGCTTTGAAATTGTAAATAATGGTGGAGCTTATTCCGATGCAATGGAATTTGGTAAAGATAAAGCCGTTCATGTATATGCGTATCAATTAATGAAAGGTTTTGATAAAAATACTGGAGTAGGACTTGAAATGCCTAGGAATTCGATTTTCTTTATGAATGAAGATGCTACAAAAATTTCTAGTTTAGTTGTATCTGATAGTCAGTTAAAATGGAACAAAGCCTATGATGCTTGGAGTACTAGGGAAAATGGTGTTATCTACAAAGATCATCCAATGGTTTCAAAAGCAAGACTTTTATATGTTCATTTTGCTGAAGGTAATCTTGATGTTTTACGTGGAATGTATAAGGATGATGCAAAAATTAGAGATGTCATGACTCTTTCAGATATCAAAAATTATTTTGGTCCTGAAGAAAAAATGAAAATGATAGAAGGTTTTTATACCTCATATGAAGTTGTAAATCTCAAAGAAATTGGTTATCCAGATCTTTTAAAGTATGATGGAACCGATAATACTACTATAATTTCTTGGTGGGAAATTAGCATTAAAAATAAAAAATCGGGTAATATTTCTAAAGGATATCATCACAATCAAATTACTGTAAATAAAGAAGGTTTAATTGTAAAGGAAGATTATTATTGGAACCCATCCTTATTGCCACAATAATTTTTTTAAAATTATTTAATGATCCAATTGAAAAAGGAAATTTAATTTAGTAAAAAAAACCACAATCTTCTTGATTGTGGTTTTTTATTTTATGAAAAGTAGTGAAGTTTAACTATTTTCAAAAAATAACATTTTTTTTAGACCTATAACAATAGTAACCCTAAGTTCTAAAAAACCAATTCTACTTGCAATTTGATTTCTTATAGTTTTTTCGATATAAATTAAAAATAGTATTATTTTTACGTGCTACACTTTTTAGTTTTATAAATATAATATGAAATACTCTTTTAGAAATTCCTCAACCCGCCTTGGAGGATGCCTTTCTTTTGTTGTTTTTTTCTTTATTATTTCTAGGATAGAAGTCGTTAGAGAACTATTTGTCCATTTTACAGGAGCAGTTCCTGCTGAGTTTTACACATTACAGAAAAGATCAAATTAAAAAGAGTATCAATAGCAGACCAATAGATTTTGCCAGGTCCCCAAAAGTCAGTTCAAAATAATAATGTGTAAATCATTTTAGATCAAAATAACAAAAGAGAACTTTTTTACAGAAGAGTTCATTTTTAAGTTAATATCGTAAATAGTAACATAGAAAAACAATTTTATTTTAAATAATCGTATGAAAAAATTAGTTCTCATTCTATTCATTGTAAGTGCCAATTTTATTAGCTATTCCCAAATAAATCCAGATAATATTGAGATTGTAAGAGACCACTATGGTGTGCCTCATATCTACGCAGATTTAGATACAGAAGTTGCCTATGGCTTTGCTTGGGCGCAAGCAGAAGATCATTTTAAACTTATACAAGAGGCGTATTTAGCAGGAAATGGATTGTTAGGAAAGCTTATTGGATTAAAAGGAGCTGGTGCAGATTTTTTAACACAGTTTATTCAATCCGAAAAAATTGTTAATGAAAAATTTCACACGCTTGATGAAAAATTTGTTGCACTTATTGATGCATTTGCTCAAGGATTAAATGCTTTTGCTACAAAACATCCAAAACAAGTACTAGAAAAAAATTTATTTCCACTCACACCGCAAAAATTACTTCGCTACACACAACTGCAATTATTTATTTCAAATGGTGCTGACAAGCTAGTCACTGGCATAGTAAACAATACATTGTCTTGGCCATATGAAATTGAACAAGATACCAAGGGATCAAATTTAATTGCGGTTAGCAGGAGCAGAACAGGTTCTGATGAAACTTTTTTAACTATCAATACACACCAACCCCTAGAAGGTCCTACCTCTTGGTATGAAGCCCATCTGGTAAGCAAAGAAGGAACCAATATTATTGGAGCTGCTTTTCCTGGTTCACCTTGCTTACTAACAGGAGCCAATGAGTTTTTGGGATGGACACATACCGTAAACTATCCAGACAAGGCAGATGTATACGCGCTAGAAATGCACCCAAAGAAAAAAGATGTCTATTTGGTAGATGGGGTAGCATACAAGCTAGAAAAATTTAAAGCAAAACTTCATTTTAAATTTCTTGGTATGAACATTCCTATTAAGAAAAAATTTTATCACAGTATTTATGGTCCAACCCTAAAAAACAAAACAGGTGTATATGCTGTAAGAACAACAAGTACAACAAATATTAATGCGATAGAGCAGTGGTGGAAGATGAACAAGGCAACGAATTTTACAGATTTTTATAAAGCGCTTGAAATGAAAGCGTTACCAGGTTATAATATTGGTTATGCAGATAGAAACGATACTATTTTTTACATCTCCAATGGTAAAATTCCTATCAGGGCGAAGGGCTATGATTGGACTGATGTGGTTCCTGGAAATACGCTCAAAACATTATGGGATACTTACTATGATATCAAAGACTTGCCACAAGTGGTTAGTCCAGCCTCTGGTTTTGTTTACAATGCCAATCACACTCCTTTTAAATCTTCTGGAAAGGCAGACAATCCGATAGCGGAAAATTTTGCAAAAGAAATGAACTTTGAAACCTATGACAACAACCGTTCTACAAGACTTTTACAGTTACTAGAAGAAGAAGAACGTATCGACTATGAGCGCTTTAAACGCATAAAATACGATCATCAATTGCCCACACCTTTACAGTATAATTTTATGGATTTAAATCCTTTGTTTGAGATGAAACCGGCAGACTACCCAGACGTTAGCGTGTTATTATCAGAAATTCAAAATTGGGATAGAATAACGAACCCTACTTCTTTCGGAGCAGGAGCTTATGCTTCACTATATTATCAGCTAAGACCTTTTTATGATCAATTAGGTAAAGACCGTATTTTTACGCATCAAGCCTTGTATAAGGCTTTGAAAATTACAAAAGAGCATCTAAAAACGTATTTTAATAGTGATCGTATTCAACTGGGAGATTTACAAAAGTTAGTAAGAGGAACCAAAGAACTTGCTATTTTTGGACTACCTGACGTGGTCACCGCAATGCGTGGTGTGCCTTATAAAGATGGTCGTATAAAAATCACACACGGAGAGTCTTATATTGGCTTGGTAAGATTTACACCTACTAAAACATATT
>JABBAU010000066.1 GCA_018607785.1 Methylobacillus sp. | reverse complement strand
AAACAATATAGCGGAAACAACAAACAAGTTATTGGGTATTCTAGTTTTCCTTATTGGAATAAATATATTAATGAACTTCTTAATATTTATTAGACAACTTTTAGTAAGTGGTTAAGTAGAATAAAGGCAAATATGCAAAGCACCCTAAGAAACTACCAGTATCTTGTCCTAATCATCATTATATGGGGATCATCCTTTGCAATGATGCATGAGTGTTTAGTTGGTGGACATTTTACACCTGAACAAACAGTGGGATATCGATTAGCTATAGGATCACTTGTATTATTAATTGCCTGTTTTTTTTATAGGAAAAGCTTTCCTAAAACGTTAACCCCATGGGTACATTTCTTCATATATGCTGTGATCGGTAACATTGTCCCCTTCTTACTTATTTCTCGCGGGCAAATGCACATAACATCTGGCATGACAGGTCTCCTGATGGCATTCGTACCTTTGGTAACGATGGTATTAGCACATATTTTTCTGCCAAACAATGCATTAAATCGTTATAAGATCCTTGGTTTTGTTCTAGGGATATCTGGTGTGTTGTTTATACTTTTCCCATCTATAGATGATGGCAATAACACGTTATTTGGTATTCTTTTAATCTTAGGTGCGGCGGCATCATATGCTAGCCATGGTGTTGTAGTTGAAAAATTTCCAAAATATGACCCCGTAGTTGCAGCAACATGCTCTTCAGTACTTGCATGTCTTTTAGCATTTTTAATTTGGCCAGATATGATTTATTTGGATTTAGAGGGTATTCCACTCAGCACATCCTTAAATATGCTAGCTCTTGGCCTGTTACCAACCGGTTTAGGCGCATTAATTTTCTTTAATTTGGTTAACAACGCAGGGGCAACTTTTCTTTCAAATATGAATTACGTAATACCTGTGTATGCCTTTACTTTAGGCGCCATTGTGTTGGGCGAGCCTGTCTTATGGCAAAATATCTTAGCCCTAATATTAATTGTCTTTGGTATATTTGTATCTAGAAGAAAAGCCTAGTTTTGCATTAATCAAAGTCCTCAATCCCTAACCTTTGCATGACTATTTCTGCATTTTTCTTACTTACAGCTGCAGCTTCGTCGTCACCAATCTTAGTGTAAAGCTCAACTTGTGCGATTAATGTTTTAGCTAAATAGTACTCACCACCATTGTCAATACAAAATTTCTCAAGCTTTTTCAACGTATCAATGGCTTTTACTTCATTTTTATCTAAATAGTAATACCTTGAAAGCTCTATCGAGCTATCTGCATACTCACCTAGCATGCCTGTTTTTTGAAACATTAATGATGCTTTCAAGCCATATTCAACCGCCTTTGAGGCTTTATTCCTATAAAAATATGTTTGAGCTAGGCCCTCATAACAGACAGCTCTTTCATTATCATTAGATGCAAGCACTAATGCTCTTGTATAGTAATCCTGTGCATCTAAAAATTCTTTAGTTCTTAAGTTATTGATGCCCAACTGATATAGAAAACGATGCTCGTATTGAAGGTATTTACTGTTACCTAATTCTGCAGTCTGAAATCCATATGTAAAGGTTTTACTTGATCCCTTAAAATCGCCAGAATCCCTTTCTGTTATGCCTTTAAAGAGGATTGCCTGCATTTGATCTGCTTGAAGAGTTGCTTCTTTCTCAGCAAGCTCAAAGTTTTTAATAGCTTGCTCGTTATTTCTGAGTTGAAAATTAGCTTTTCCCATACAAAAATTCGAATCGTACTTATTTTCTACTAATTTTGCTGCTTTCAAGGCTTCTTTATATTGGCCTTTGTTTAATTTTTTTTCACATTCGTTATTTACATTGTAAGCAAATAAATTATTTGAAAACAATATAATAAAAGATAAAGCTAAAGTAGATTGTTTAATCATTTTTTCTCCGTTGTCCATTTAATAAGATCATCTTCTGTTATTACTTTAACACCGAGGGATTGAGCTTTTTCAAGCTTACTTCCAGCATCGCTGCCAGCTAAAATATAATCTGTTTTTTTTGATACTGTTGATGTTACCTTTCCACCATATTGATCAATTATTTCTTTGGCGTCCTCTCTTTTGAGTGTGGGAAGCGTCCCCGTCAAAACAAAGACTTTTTCACTAATTTCAGGTGCCTCACCCACTTCTTTTTTTACTTCAGCTTTAAATCTCACTCCATTTGCAAGCAATTTATCAATTAGGTTAGTGCTATTTAAGTCATTAAAATAGTCAAAAATAAATTTTGATACAGTCGGACCAATATCATCAACATCTTCAAGAGTGACCACCGTTTGTGCTTTTATGTTTGATATAGTTCCGAATTCTTTAGCAATATCTTTAGCTGTCGCCTCACCCACACCTCTTATACCAAGTGCATATATTAACCTACCTAAAGTAGTTTCTTTTGATTTATTGATTGATTCTACGAGATTTTGTGCAGACTTTTCTCCAAACCTTTCTAAATTTTGAAGCGATTCAAGATTCAGTGTATATAAGTCTGAAACATCGTCTATTAAACTAGATTCAAGAAGCTGATCAATTATCTTCTCACCCAATCCATCTATATCCATTGCTTTTCTTGATGCGAAATGCATGATTGATTGTTTCTTTTGGGCTGGACATTGACTGCCTGCGTTACAGCGAAGCACAGCTTCGCCCTCTTCTTTTTTTAGTGTTGTGTTACAAACCGGACAATTTGTTGGCATGGTAAACGTTTTTATGTTCTTTGGTCTTTTGGATTGGATGACACTCACCACCTCAGGCACAACATCCCCTGCTCTTCTAATTAAAACATAGTCATTAATATGTACGTCTTTTCTTAACAATTCAGATTCGTTATGGAGCGAAGCATTTGTGACTGTTACACCAGACACGAAAGTTGGCTTAAGCCTTGCAACGGGCGTAATAGCGCCTGTCCGGCCAACCTGAACATCAATATCAATAATTTGTGATTCAGCTTCTTCAGCGGGAAACTTATGAGCTACGGCCCATCTGGGTGCTCTTGATACAAAACCAAGCTCGTCTTGGTAATTGAAGGAATTCACCTTATAAACAACTCCGTCAATATCAAAAGGTAACGCCTGTCTTTTATCAACAATATCATTGTAATATGCCAACAATTCATCAACATTTTTTACTTCTTTCACAAGGTTTGTTGTTGGTATTTTAAGTTGATTTAGTAATTTGATTGAATCAGATTGGGACGCCAGATTATCTTCAATTCCATCAAAATCTATACTGTAAGCATAAAACCTTAAGGGTCTTGTCGCTGTTATATTTGAATCTAGTTGCCTTAAGCTTCCTGCTGCAGCATTTCTAGGATTTGCAAATACCTTCTGTCCTAATTCTTCTTGTTTGTTATTTAATGCAAAAAAATCTTCTTTAAACATAACAACCTCCCCTCGAACTTCAATCCTTGGTGGAAGATTTTTAGTATTAATTTTAAGAGGTATGGATTTAATCGTTTTAAGGTTATGTGTCACATCTTCACCTGTAAAGCCATCACCCCTGGTTGCACCTAGTGTAAATATTCCTTGTTCATAAATTAAAGCTACTGCAAGACCGTCAAATTTTGGTTCAACTGCATAACTAATGCTTTCAATACCAAGGTCAGTCTTAACTCTTTTATCAAAAGCCACTAACTCTTCATTATAAAAAACATTACTTAGAGATAACATTGGCTTGGTATGCTTCACCTGATTAAACGCAGTATTTGAAAGCATTCCAACTCTCTGAGATGGTGAATCTGGAGTAATTAATTCTGGGCACTGCTTCTCTAAACTCTCTAGTTCTTTTAAGAGAACGTCATATTGGCTATCAGAGATAGTTGGTTCATCTTTTACATAGTAGTTAAAGTTATGTTCTTGAATCTTTGCTTTTAAAGCTGAAGCTTTTGCCTCTAATTCAATATTTTTTTTCATAGTTTAATTGAACATTTTTTGTGCAACATCTGAGCCAGATGGAATTTTCTTTTCTTGCATTATCTTTTCTAACTTTTTCAAATGTACATAGATTTGACTAATTTTCTCATCATTCAAAGGCTTTCTGCTTGAGTCCACAAGAACCCCGTTAAGCTTAGTATTGAATTGCTTGATCGTTTCAACCATCTCATTAAAACTAGCTGTGATTTTAATTGTATTGGGAATATCCATTTTAAAGACAATTCCTTGAAGGAAAGCTTCATGACTTATATTTAATGCTTTTCCAGAAAGTGAGGTTAATGTACATATCTTTATACCTGATTCAGAATTGATTAATTCGTGATAACCCTTATTGTTTATTTTAAAGATAGGCTGTTTAAAAAAGTCTATGAGCGGCCCTGCGTGAAAAGTTGGGTCAGATTTGGGATAAACTTGAAGTATTAATGAATGATCCACTTCTTTCCTAAATTTACCCAAATGGAAAGATTCTTTTTCAATATCTTGATTCGATAACCAAAATATTGATCCATCGACTTTTGATGAAATTTCGTTGGCAAGCTCTCGAAATGCTTCAATACTTTTCGAATCAAGTATGTATTTTCTGCTTGCTAACAAGAGCACCAATAGTACCTGGTTAAACTCAATTGTGTCATAAACAGCAGCTTCTGTGGCCCACAAATTGTTATCTTTTCTTACGTAAACCCTTACTCCCGGCATTGCTTTAATTTTGTCTAGGAGCAGCCCACCACTTCCCTCTTGCATTTTTTTTGAGGTGATCGAAATAACAGTTTCAACATCCCTATAAATACCATCGGGTAAATTATAGTTTATGATTTTTTCAGAGCCGATAAGAGTTTCATCAGGTTCGACAGTAGTCGTTTCTTCCACCTCAAATACAGGAGAGGGCTCTTCTCTTACATTTGAATTATGAAATAAAGGGTCATTTTCGTCACTAAAAACATTTTTTGGTTTAATTAAGCTTGCTTGTTTCTTGGATAAATTTTTTAGTTCACTCCAGTTATAAATAATCATTATTAAAATAATGACCACCCCTGCTATTAGAAGTGCAAGTTGAACATCATTCATATTTAGTAAGCCAACTCCATCTCATCAATATCACGCATATCTACCTCCACAATTCTAGAAACACCTAATTCTTGCTGAGTCACACCAATCAACTGCTCAGCAATTTCCATAGTAATTCGGTTATGCGTAACGATAAGAAATTGTGTTTTTTCTGCCATTTCTTTAACTAATGAACAAAAATTCCCTGTATTTGTATCATCTAGTGGGGCATCAACTTCATCCATTACACAAAAAGGAGAAGGGTTTAATTTAAATAGAGCAAAAATTAAGGAGATAGCAGTCAAAGCTTTTTCACCCCCTGATAAAAGATTAATGGTTGTATTTTTCTTACCAGGTGGTTGGGCAGAAACTTGAAGGCCTGTATCTAATATTTCATCACCTAATAATTGAAGCTCTGCTTTACCCCCCGTAAATAACCTTTTGAAAAATTCATTAAAGTTTTTATTAACTTCCTTATAGGTTGCGTCTAACTTCTCCCTTGTTTCGTTATCAATTTTTTTAATTGCATTTTCAAGCGTTGTCATTGCCTCAGTTAAATCATCTGACTGCTTTTGTAAATATTGTTTTCTTTCTTGAATAGAACTGAGTTCATCAATAGCAGCTTGATTAACAGGACCTAAACGTTCCATCTTTAGTCGAATTGAGTCACATTTTTCAATGATTGATTCAACATTCGCTTCAGTATCAATTGAATCTAATAATTCACTTTCTTGAAAGTTAGTTTTCTCAATTTCTTGACAGCATTGTTGAAATAAAATCTGAGCCTCTCTCTCTTGTATCTTTGTCTCCTGAAGCTTTTCACTGAGTGGGTTTAGAGAATGCTGTTTCTCTAACCGAGAAGTTTCTAAATTTTTTAGATTTTCCTCTTTAGTGACAAGCTCTTCTCTTACTTTAACAAGGTTCTTTTCTGCTTGTTCTTTTTCTAAAAGACTTTCTTTAAGCAAGGTTTCTTGATTCTCAGTAGTTTTATCTTCTAGCTGAGCATGGGTGTCGTTAATAAGCTTTTCTAATCTTAATTTTTCATTAGCGTTATGATTTAATTTCTCTACAAAATCTTCATGTTTATTTTGATGGATTTTTAAGTTAAAAATAAGCTCCTGCTCAACTTTGTCACGTGCAAAAACTTTTTGTCTTTCAGATTCAAATTTCTCTTCGGCCATATTTTTATCTTTTGTTAGCCCATCAAGTGCTTCTTGTAAATTAGGTTTCTCTTTAATGTGAATTTCAAGGCTCTCTCGTTTTTGATTTAACTCTCTCTTAAATTCATTTATTTTTATATCAGCCTCTTTGTGTTCATTATCTATATTAAGAATTCTCTCTTGTCGATGTATCTCAATTTGTTGAAGCTTGTTTACCTCAATATTTATTGAATTTTTTTCTTCGATTAAATTAATTTTTTTATCTGACAAAAGATCAACTTCTTCCTTTAAACCTGTTAGTTTTTCGGTATTCTCATCCGACATCCTAATTGAGTTTTCAAGCTTGCTCTTATGAGAAGGTAACTCTTTTTTTAAGTCCTCAAGAAGCTTAAGGTTAGTGAGCTTGTTTATGTTGGATTTATTTTCAGTTCTGAAAACCTGAAAGTTTTTTCCATGAATATTACCTTGCCGATCAATTAATATTTCACCAAACCTAAGTGCTTTAAGATTGTTTTCAATATCCTCATCATTTGTAATGTAGGTATTGCATAACCACTCAGATAAAACATTACTTATGCTTGAAGTCTTTGAGGAAACTTTTGAAAGAATAGGCGTCAGTTTTTTATTTATCTCAGAGTTGTTATCTGAGCTTCCCTCAAAGATAAAAGCAATATCTGTTGGTATCTCTTTAAATGAATTCGGGGCTAATCTTTTATTTTCATATGCGCTTGCATAATCTGCAAGGATAAAGCCTACAGCCTTCTCCCAACCTTTTTCAATATCAACTTTTTTAAAAATATTGCTATTTTTATTGATACCTAATTTTTCAAGAAAATTGCTGGTAACCTCATCAGTAATCTCATTATCAACAAAGTTTGAAAGAGTGGTAATTTGAATTTCTGTTTGCTGCACCCTCTTAAAATGCTCCTCTTTCTGAAGGTTGAGTTTTTCTTTTTCGCTCTCCAACTTATTCAATAATTGTTTTTTTTCTAACAATTCTCTATCGGCATTAGAAATTTGATTATCAATATCCTCAAAACTTTTTGTTGGAATAACTTTTTTATCTGAATTTTTTTCATTGATACTTGAAGACTCATCATCAAGTAGTTTTTTTCTAGCTTCTAGATCATCAATACTCTTACTAATATAATCAATTCGGGTTGTTTCTAGATTTATCAATTCATGAATTTTTTGATTTTCAATTTGTTGTAAATCTAATTTTTCTACTAAAGCTCGATATCCTGCTTCGGCCTCAACAAGTTTTGCTTTATCTTCTCCAGCATTTTTTTGATGTTGTGATAATTTTTCATTTTCTATTTGTATTAAACTTTGATTTTCCTCCATTGCCTTTTCAATCTCTTCAATTGAGGTGGTATGTGATTTTAATTTTTCTTCACTTTCAACTACGGTAATCTTTAATCTTTCAAGGTTGTTCTTGATATTATTAAGTGAATTTTCTGCATCAGATACAACCGCATTTACTTCATAAAATTTAGCTTGTGCAGAATTAATTTCATTTGATTTATCAGAGTGCTCTTGTCTTGCCTTTTCAACATTAACCTCAATTTCCCTTAGGGCAGTTGTGAATTGATCTAATTCACTTTGTTGATTATTAATAAGTTCTTTTATTTGATCCCAAGATTCATTTGCATCTCTTTTCTTTAGTGCCCATACTTGAGCTTCTTGAAATTTTAAATTCTCTTGATGTTTATTATATTTGCTCGCCGTTTCAGCTTGCGATTCGAGCTTTGTAATCTGTTGATTTATCTCTCTTAATAAGTCCTCAACCCTTGAAAGATTCTCTTTTGTATCACGCAAGCGATATTCTGTTTCTTTCCTTCTTTCCTTGTATTGACTAACTCCAGCAGCTTCTTCAAGGAAATTTTTAAGCTCCTCTGGCTTAGCTTCGATAATTTGTGAGACGGTATTTTGACCAATAATTGCATAACCCTTTGCTCCCAATCCAGTTCCAAGAAATAAGTCGGCCACATCCTTTCTTCTAACTTGTGTGTTGTTTATAAAATAGCTCGACCCTTTTTCTTTCTCTATTATTCTTTTGACTGATATTTCAGCGTAACTGGCCCATGCTTGCGGTGCTATACCTTCAGAATTATCAAAGAAAAGTTCTACACTTGCTCTAGAAATAGCTTGCCTTGTATCACTTCCGTAGAATATGACGTCTTCCATCGTCCCGCCCCTAAGCTCTTTAGCTGACGATGAGCCGAGAACCCATTTAACTGATTCGGTTACATTAGACTTACCACAACCATTTGGACCCACTATGCCTGCTAATTGTGCGTCAACTTTTATCGTTGTGGGATCAACAAATGTTTTAAAACCTGCTAATTTAATCTGTTTAAGTTTCAATTGTTACCGATCTTTGGATTTTGTTGAAAAAGAATTTGTTCAAGGCAGTATAATGTCATCTTTTATATAAATTTTAAGCTTAAGTTATGAATCAAAATTCACTTGGTGGAAAGCCAACTGCCCAACCCACCAAAACACTAGAAACATTCGAAAATCCCAACGCTCAAAGAGATATTCATATTCATATGCAAATCCCAGAGTTTACTTGTTTATGTCCAAAAACAGGCCAACCTGATTTTGCTACTTTATACCTTGATTATATCCCCGATAAGACTTGTGTGGAACTAAAAAGTCTAAAACTCT
>JABBAU010000014.1 GCA_018607785.1 Methylobacillus sp. | reverse complement strand
TCATGGCCATGTACAACCATATTTAAATCATCACCAATTAAAATTCCATTTATATTTGTGTCGTTAAGAATCTTGGCACTCCAATACTCATGAGAAGTAACAACAACAATCTTTGTTCCTTCCGCTTTTAATTGTTTAAAACTTTCTAATACGCTCATTTATCTGTTTCCTTAAATTGTTTATATAAAAAGTGACAATTAAATAAATTACATTAAATCCTATTTTGGATTAAACGTAAAAATTAATTATCAGGTTTTAAAACAAGAAGACTTTTGGTCGTGAATTGTTTTTTAGAAGACTTTTGGTCGTGAATTACTTTTGATCGAGATTAACAATGGATGATGTTATCTGTACGACCTAATAATTAGTATATAGCATTCCCTATGATTCATCAATAGTCTAAGTTGTTGTTTATAAATAATAAATTATAAATTATATTTCATTATCCTATTTAATTACGACTTTGATTGCTTCATTAGATAGATGCTTAGACATAAAAATAATGAAACAGTGACTTCAATAGCTATTGCTTTAATTAAGAAATCTGCTCCATGAACTAAGCCTGCATAAATTCTAAAAATTGCAGCAGAGCCCAATAGGCTTAATGTTGTATAGAGCCAAACATGCTGATTTCTATAGGCACCGATGCAAGCCATCAATCCTGCAGTAAAAAAGAAGGCAGTAAAATCTCCTATTTGTGTATTCATACCCATAGTTGTATCCCCAGGTCCTTCAACTAATGCCATCGCTAAACCCGCTGCAGCAGTTTCAGGATTTAGAATCCATCTAAATGCTGAACTAAGTAAAACTAACCCAATCGACGCTGATATCAATCTTGCAATCATCATATTCTCCTCTTAATTAAATTTTATATATTCATTTAAGCTTAACATTTTATATATTCATTTTAAGGCTCTATTACTTTTCCTGAAAAATCAAAACACTTCCCCGAATCCTTGTGGGTAATTTCATTGATCACCTTAATCATAAACCCAACACTTTCCTCAGGGCTAAATACATCATGTTTCACATGCTTTAGGAAAGGTTCAGATAAGTGGCTTTTAACGGTTCCTGGATGAATCCCAATCACAACATGTTCCTTGTTCAGCCTTTTTAATTCAATAGAAAGGTTCTTAATCATCATATTGAGTGCAGATTTTGAGCTGCGATAACTATGCCAACCACCTAGTTCATTATCTGAGATACTCCCTACTCTTGCTGTTAAGAAGACAATTTTTACTCCTTTTGATTTCTTAATCAGGGGTAAAAGCTTCTTAACTAACAGGGTCGGACCAAATACATTCGCTTGGAATACTCTCTTCATACCCTCACCATCAATACTATCAATTGATTTCTCAGGTTTGAATGTTTCTGAATGAAGAACTCCTGTAGCGATGATGATCTTACTAATAACTTCTAAATTTGATATTTCGTCTAAATTTTTGAATGTTTCTTCGTTGTTATAATCAATTTCGATTGATTGAATTTTGTTATGTTCTGTATTAATTGACTTCCTAGATAACGCTATAATTTTTTCTACAACTGGATTATCTGCATAAAACTTAGTAAATTCATTGCCAATAGCGCCTGATGAGCCGGCTATGATTATATTTTCTTTCATATCAAAATATTAATATTCACTAAACAACAAATTGTGCGATGCCATCTTTAAACGAAAAATCCACATCGTGATTTTCAGTGATTGTGATAAAAACATTTTCAGGCTTAATACCTACCCTTTGATGTAAATATTCAACAACACGTTTATAAAAAGCTTGCTTTGCTTTATTTGGACGTCCAGACCGCATAACAAGATGCATCATAATTCTTTCCTCTTGCCTACCTTGGTATTGCATACAATCTTCTGATAATTGATTAACGACTTGATATCTATCATCATCTGGAAAAGCCATCGTTTCAATTACTGCTTCATTCACACTATCAGAAACTTTTTTTATATAATCTTTTCCCTTCCCTTCTAAGACATTAATTGTTACAAATGGCATACCCTCTCCTCATTTATTGAATAAATTATTATAACGTTAATAGCTGCGTTCATTCATACTTTGCCGTTATTTATTATAATTAAATACATTAAATATAATATATAAAATATTGTTTTAATTTAAATTTTTAAACATATTTTTCCAAAATGCTGGTTCGATTCTTGATATTTGAAGGCTGATACTATTTCCTCTAATTTGAAGGTCCGATCAATAATTGGAAAGATTTGTTTCTCATTGATAAATTCAATCATTCTTAGTTGCTGAGCCCTATTTCCGACTAAAACGCCTTGCAACCTTACCTGTTTTAATAATGCATTGACGAAATTTAGATCACCCTGAAGGCCAGATAGAATTCCAATCACAGAAATATGCCCACCAACTTTAACCGAATTGATAGATTCACTGAGCGTTTCAGGTCCACCCACCTCAATGATATGATCTACCCCACGCCCCTTTGTATAACTTAAGACCCCCTCAGACCACTTCGCATGTTTTTTGTAATTAATACAATAATCAGCACCTAAAGATTTAAGTTTTTGAATTTTTTCATCTGATGATGAAGTAGCAATAACCTTAGCACCCACAGATCTTGCAAACTGTAATGCAAATATTGAAACACCCCCAGTCCCCTGAATAAGAATGGTGTGTTTCTCAGTTAAGTTAAAATCCTCAAATAAAGCTCGCCATGCCGTTAATCCAGCCGTTGTTAGTGTGGAAGCTTGCTCATATGTCCAATTTCTTGGATTCTTTGTTAGCGCATTGGGAGGAATGTTTACTATCTCTCTGGCGTATCCATCAACACCGTCGCCAGGAACAGTTTGAAATCCATCGACATTAGGCTCTCCATCCAACCAATTTGGAAAAAAAGTGGTGCAAACATGGTCACCTATTTTTAAATCTTTTACCTTACTCCCTACTTTAATAATTTCGCCAGCCCCATCAGCCATGGGAACGCGTTGTTCACTAGGCCCCCATACGCCTGATACAACTGCAAAGTCATGGTAATTTAACGAATTTGCATACAGATGAACTTGAACCTCATCTGGCTTAGGATCGGATACATTTTCATTGCCTAAAAAGACACTGTCGTATCCTCCCCCTGCTTTCAAATAAATTACTCTTGTCATTGTTTTTTGCCTAAAATAATGATTATATATAATTATATTTAAATTACAGGTGGATTTAATATGGCAGCGTACGATCAAAAAGAACTAGAGCAATGGAAAAATGGTTTACTTGGAAAGAAAAGCGGTGGTTCGAATAAAAAAATTCTATTGGTAGTTGTAATCGCGTTGATAGTTGTGGTTGCTTATCTATACCTACCTAAGTAAGTACTTTAATTAAAAAGCCTCACTCCTTTTTTTTCTATAAAGTATAGGCATGAGGATTAGATCAAAGCTATGCTTTAAATGCGATTCTGAGCATAGAATCCTTTATCGTTGTAAGTATGGACAAAATGATTGGGTATTTTTATGCCAACAATGCTTACTTGACGTTAAATCTAAATATGAAGATTCTTATCAGTACGGAGGCACCTGGAAGAAGTTTAAATAAGCACATCGATAATCTATATGCATAAAATTCTTATCTTATTGGTAGTTATTCCTAGCTCTTTATTTGCTCAAAAATTGTGCAATTATGACTACTTAAAAAATGAAATCCCGCCGCTTTATAAGAAAATTGTCGAAAAAACTAACTCTATCCCAAAGATATTTACCTTTTGTTCAGGTGAAAATCATTACTTATTCAATTTAACGATGTTCCAACAATTCAACGAAGGTGTTGGCATAAATAGAGCGTTAGAAAAAGACTTGTTTGGCTATCTTCTAAAAGAATATGATGCAAATAGCTATTCCCGAACAAGTTTGGTTGCTGACAAAAACCAACAACTACAATTGGTAACCAATTTTACAAACAAAAAACCATTTGAAGCGATTGAAATAAGGCAAGAGGTTTTCGTTGATGAAGCTGAAAATCAAAACATCAGCTATGGGAAGAAAGTTACTTATATAAGACGAAATAATTCTAAATTTGCACAGTACTTTAAACCTGTTGATTTGTCTGAGGAAGAAAAAGTTTACCTAGAAAAATTCAAACAATTTATTGGCGTACAAAAATTAAATTAATTTTAGAAAAAAAGATATTTTGTAAACGCGCAAATACCTAATACTAAAAATATAGCCGCCAAGTATGACATCAACATGAAAGGCTTACATTTATGTGCTGGGCACTCTTCTTTCTCACTTTTTTTTACCATAACTATTTAACCTATCCATTAATAACCTTTAAAAGACTGTACTCAAGTTAAAAAATTCATTTTATACTGATATTTTAATTGCCTACATTTGCAGATGGAAAACGATTTTATTATTAAATGCATTGATAGTGTTGCACAATGCATCATTGATCGTGAGGATGAAATTGAGTCCTTAGATAGAGCTATCGGTGATGGGGACCACTATATTAATATTAAAAGAGGCAGTTCAGCGCTTCAATCAATTAAACCTGAACTCGAAGACATACCCACTAATGAGATTTTCAAAAAAATCGGTATGACTTTAATGACATCTGTTGGAGGTGCATCAGGACCTTTGTTTGCAAGTTTCTTTTTATCAGTCTCAAAACATATTGAAGAAGGTGATAATCTTCAAAAATTTAGTCAGGCCTTTGCATTAGGTGTAGAGTCAATTATGCAAAGGGGAAAATCTAAATTGGGAGATAAAACAATGCTTGATGTGTTAATCCCTGTTTCGGAAAAGTTAAAGGTTTTAGCTGATGATAGTTATGAAATAAAAGAATTAACTAAGCAAATTGATCTTGTTGCACAGGCTAGTGTGAAAGCGACAAAAGATTTATTACCAACCAAAGGAAGAGCGGCAGGTTTAGCTGATAGAGCTATTGGACATATTGACCCTGGGGCAAAAACATGTCAATTAATCATCAGTACAATTTGCTATGAATTAAATAAAACTTAACAAATACAATATATGAAAAAATTTATAAATAAGACAGATAACTTCATCATTGATAGCCTGAAAGGATTTGCTAAAGCCCACGATGACTTAGTAGAGCTTAACTTAGACCCTATTTTTGTGACACGAAAAAAAATAAATTCAGATAAAGTACTTTTGGTATCTGGTGGGGGATCTGGTCATGAACCCTTGCATACAGGCTATATAGGGAAAGGTATGCTTGATGTGGCATGCCCAGGACATGTTTTTACCTCACCTACCCCCGATCAAATGATTTCAGCTATTGAATATTGTCAGCCTAAAAATGGCGTTTTATTTATTGTAAAAAACTATTCGGGTGATGTTATGAATTTCGAAATGGCATCGGAAATGATCAGCGTTGATCATCAGACAGTATTAACTAATGATGACGCAGCTGTTATTAACTCAAGCTATACTTCAGGCCGGAGAGGTGTTGCAGGCACAGTTATAGTTGAGAAAGTGGTGGGTAGCTTAGCGGAGCTTGGCGGTGATTTAACTGCTTGTAAAAAACTTGGGGATAAGGTGAATCTTTATTCCTCAAGTATTGGGGCCGCACTTTCAAGCTGTACTATTCCTGCTGCAGGAAAACCAACTTTTGAAATTGGAGATGACGAAATTGAGTTTGGCGTGGGCATCCACGGTGAGCCAGGAAGAAAGCGAGAAAAAATTAAAGAGGCAAGTTTGATTGCTGAGGATATGATTTCGGTAATACTAAAAGACTTTGAAGAGAAATCACTGAATATTAAAGATTCTAATGGGGTATTACTTTTAGTGAATGGATTTTCAGGCACACCCTTATCAGAGCTTTATTTAATTTATAATGAAGTTTCTGAAAAATTTAGTGCTAAGGGTATTCATATTTCCCGCTCAATGGTGGGAAACTATACAACGGCGTTAGATATGGCAGGTGCTTCAATTACAGTTTGTTTGCTTGATAATGAGATCAAAAAACATTGGGATTCAGCAGTGATGACACCTAGTTTGAGATGGGGTAATGAAGATGTTTAAAAAACATTTAAAGGAAGCTGGAAAAAGCTATTGGGAGCATTTTAAATTTGCATTTATTGCAGGCTTTATTCTTATTTACGCTGGAATCACTTCAATCATTCATGCAATATTCCCCTGCTTCTTTCAATTCACAAGCTTAAAAATTGTGAAATATTTATTGAAAAAAGCTGAGTAAGAATTAGATTTGCATAATCAGTCATATAGAAAAATAGGTTTTTGGGTGGGTCTACTCTTATTTTTATCCATTATCTTAAACACAACCCCAGAGACACTATCAGTTGAAGGCTGGCATGTCGCAGCGGTGGCATTACTTATGGCAGCTTGGTGGAGTACAGAAGCAGTCCCTTTACCAGTCACGGCGCTCATACCCCTAGTCGCTTTTCCACTTCTAAATATTGCATCACTCAAAGAGACTGCGATACCTTATGCAAACCCGTATATTTTTTTATTCTTAGGTGGTTTTATTTTAGCACTTGCTATACAACGATCAGGATTGCATAAGCGACTTGCTTTATCGGTTGTGTCGAAAGTAAATGCTTCAGCTGCAATCATTGTCGGCGCATTCATGTGCATATCATTCTTCATCAGCATGTGGGTAATGAATACTTCTACCACTTTGATGTTGCTCCCTATTTGTTTGGCGATTTGTATTAATATTAAAGAGGCATTGCCTGGAATATCGATTAAACAGACAAAAAACTTTGAGATTGCCCTCCTTTTAGGTATCGCCTATGCTGCTTCAATTGGTGGCATGTCGAGCTTAATCGGGACTGCCCCAAATATTGTTTTTGCTGGCTTTATGCAAGAAAACTTTAATATCGATATTTCATTCCTTGATTGGATCAAAATTGCCCTCCCCATTGGTTTGATGATGCTGATAGCCGCCTATCTTTTATTGACAAAGGTACTTTATCCATCGTCATTTCAAATCAATACTGCTGCAAAAGATAAAATTAAATTAGCGCTAAAAAAATTAGGTGCCGTGAGCAGAGATGAAAAAAAAGTTTTTATTATTTTTTTAATGGCTGCATGTTTATGGATAGGAAGGCCCTACTTAAAATATCATGAAATCTTATTAGGACTAACAGATGCTGTTATCGCCATTTTAGCTGCGATTTTGCTTTTTATTTTACCGTCAGATAATAAAAAAAGTAATCTTTTGGAATGGGACGAAACTAAAAAATTACCCTGGGGATTATTACTATTATTTGGTGGAGGTCTCTCTTTAGCAAGTGCAATCAACTCATCAGGGTTAGGTCAATGGCTGGGATCTTCGTTTAGTTTAATTGTTGAACTAAAGCCTTGGTTGATTATTCTTTTGATTACGACATTTATTATTTTTCTAACTGAATTAACATCAAATACAGCAACAACATCAACTTTCCTGCCCATTGCTACATCAATTGCCGTTGCTATTTCAATCGCCCCGCTTTCCATTGCTATTCCTTTAGTAATGGCTTCAAGCTTAGCATTTATGTTACCAGTCGCTACACCACCTAACGCGATCGTTTATGGTTCTGGAAAAATTACGATTGGCAATATGATTAAAGCAGGATTCATCTTAAATTTGATTGGAATTCTGATTATTACGCTGGTCAGTCATTATTTGATACCAGCGTCCTTAGCAATATTAGTATAAAAAACTTAGAGCGTTATTTATCAATTTTATTAATTTTACTGCCTTCAAGTGTGAGGTTATACATTAGCCCTTTGGGTGAAAAGACAAATGCTACAACCGGATCTTTAATTGATTCAACGTTAGCAGCACCACCAGCTCCCCAGATGGCAACTGCGACACTTGCGTCACCACCAGCATTCCAACCACTGGCATTTCTAAATTCTTTTAGTGCATCTGCTTTTAAGAACATATAAACCTCAGATCTTTTTTCAACGCCTATTTGAAAACCAATCGAACCAGCGATATTATTGTAATACTGAACTTTTTTACCTCCAATGATTAAAGCCCCTTCCCCATAAGATCCACCAATACCAAGTCCTGCTTTAACAATACTAGGAAAAACTAAAATTCCTTGTGCTCTAGCGGAGAGTTCTTTCGCAGCAGGCGTAGTTTTATATAATTCAGCCAAAGCTGCTTTTATCTCTGCATCTATTTCTGCCTTGGAGGCAGCAAACCCGACTTGGGAAAACATCAATAAGATGGTTGCAATAAATGGAATAATTTTTTTCATAATTTAAACGCCTTAAGTTAATAAATACTAGTGATTTTATACAACATAAAACTGATTAAAACAATTTATTTTTTACGTCTAATAATGTTGGTATAGTTTTTACTATGACGCTCACACAAATTTTTACTTGGATTATGAATATAGATTTGGTTTATTTGTCCACAATCGGTTTTTTTGTCGTGATTGGGGCCTTATTCTTAATCACCGCGGTTTATTCATTAATCTATGACAAGGCTTTTAGAAAGAAATATTTGGGAAAGTTAAGTATGTTCTTTGTATTATTTATAACGATGTTCATTGGTCTAGTTTATTTTCTCATCAAATATAAATTTTTAATTATCTAATAATTTTTTAAGTTATAAGCGCTTTATGATTTTGCCGTCTTTGTAAATCACTTCAGATTTAATGGTGCCATCTTTTTTCCAGTTAATCTCTTTGCCTTCTTTTTTGCCATCAATAAAATTTACATTCTTCTTCTTCTGACCATCTGAATACCATTGTTCCCATAAACCATTATATTTTCCGAGCTTAAAATTTACTTCAATCTTCTTTTGACCATTTGGATACCATTGCATCCATAATCCATCTTCATGGTCATCCACAAAAAAACTTTCCATTTTTTTATTACCATTTTCATACCAAAA
>JABBAU010000049.1:22370-49109 GCA_018607785.1 Methylobacillus sp. | reverse complement strand
TTTCTACCTCCAAGCCCTGTTGGTTTAGAGCCACCCTTTATCAATTTTGAATGGCTAGAGGCAGGCTTTACTGTGCTCCCTATTCAAATGTTTAATTGGATTTCAAGACCACAAATGGCATTTCATGTAAATGCAGCAGCAACTGGAGCAATTATAATTTTATTAACATTGTTAATGAACGGATTAGCAATTAAAATTCGATACAACATTAGGAAGAAAATTAAATGGTAGACAAAAAAAGAAAGCATCCAAAAGAGATTATTAAAGCAGAATCTAATTCACTTAATTTCTTTTATGCTGATGGAACGCAAGCACTTAAAAAGATAAGTCTGCCAGTTTATGAGAATAAAATAACTGCTCTCATTGGACCTTCAGGATGCGGTAAGTCGACATTCTTAAGATGTTTTAACCGTATGCATGATTTATACCCAGGTAATAAATATGATGGTGAAATTATTCTTCAACCAGATAATACAAATATCTTAGATAAACGTGTAGATCCTATAGAAGTGAGGATGAGAATCAGTATGGTTTTTCAAAAGCCGAATCCATTTCCTAAATCAATTTATGAGAATGTTGCGTATGGTTTAAGAGTCAGGGGTGAAAAAAATAAAAGGGTGCTTGATGATAAAGTTGAAGATGCTCTTAAAGGTGCCTCTTTATGGGATGAAGTTAATAAGAGGCTTCATGATCTCGCATTCAATCTTTCAGGTGGTCAACAACAAAGACTTTGTATTGCTAGAGCATTGGCAACTGACCCTGAAATTATGTTGTTTGATGAACCCACCTCAGCACTTGATCCAATAGCAACCATGAATATTGAGGAACTTATGGCGGGTTTAAAAGAAAAATTATCAATTTTAATTGTGACGCATAACATGCAACAAGCAGCTAGGATTTCTGACTACACAGCATATATGTATCTGGGTGAATTAGTTGAGCATGATGAAACTGATAAAGTGTTTACCAATCCAAGTAAGAAAGAAACAGAGGATTACATTACAGGTAAGTTTGGATAACGGCTAAATTAATTCTTCAATTGTTCTAGTAAGAAATTTAGCAGCTTTCATAACCTCTTTCTTTACAGGTCCCTCAGTCATTACCCTAACTAAAGGTTGAGTGCCAGATGGACGAATTAATGTTCGACCCATTCCTTTCATGATAATTTCTGATTCCTTGATTGCATCTCTTATGACTTTTGATTTTAAATTGACTTTATTTTCCGTGGGGATATTTATTAAAATTTGTGGATAAAGTTTTATATCAAGCAATGCATCTTTGAGACTTATTTTATTTTTTACTAAAAATGATAAGACCTGCAATGCAGATATAATCCCATCCCCAGTTGAGTGTAAATTCTTCACTAGCAGGTGTCCAGAATTCTCACCGCCCAAAATCCACTTTCTTCTATCCAACTCTTCCGAAACATAGCGATCTCCAACATCGGCTCTGACAAAAGGAATAGACTGCATTTTACATTTTTCTTCAAAAGCCAAATTTGTCATGTGAGTTCCCACAACTCCGCCAAACGTAATCCCTTCTTTAATATAAAACTGCATTATCAAATAAAGAAGTTGATCACCATCTACCAAAGTCCCGTTATGATCTACCATAATCACGCGATCACCATCGCCATCAAATGCGATCCCAATATCTGCATTATGAGAAATTACAGCACTTTGTAAATTTTTAGGATAGACAGACCCTGCTTTATGATTAATATTTAAACCATTGGGTTCATCATTAACTACAATAATATTTGCGCCTAGATTAGAAAAAATCACAGGAGCGATATGATAAGTTGCTCCATTTGCACAATCTAAGACAATGGTTAAGCCTTTTAAGGAAGCATTCTTCAAAAAAGTATTTTCGCAAAACTCAATATATTGTTTTACATAATTTTCAGCTCTTTGCGCCTTACCCAGCTTATTTGGCATAACCATTTCAATTTTTTGATCGATGAGAGATTCAATTTCATGCTCAATTTCATCTGATAACTTCAAGCCTTTTGTTG
This sequence comes from Methylobacillus sp., assembly GCA_018607785.1. GTDB lineage: Bacteria > Pseudomonadota > Gammaproteobacteria > Burkholderiales > Methylophilaceae > BACL14. Next base: position 47,095 of record JABBAU010000049.1, on the reverse strand, counting down.
AAAAAAATTTTATTCCATTATCATCATAAGGATTGTGAGATGCGGAAATAATAACTCCGAAATCAGCTTTTCGTGAACGTGTTAAATAGGCTATTGCTGGAGTAGGAATGGGTCCTGTCAAAAAAACATCCACGCCTGCACTGGAAAATCCTGCTTCAAGGGCAGATTCAAGCATATAGCCTGAAATACGCGTATCCTTGCCAATGACAACTGATGGCTTTTGACTTCTTTTATTTCTACGAGATAAAACGACTCCTGCTGCGTATCCCAATTTTACAAAAAACTCAGGCGTAATTGGTGGTTTTCCAACTCTTCCTCTAATCCCATCCGTACCAAAATATTTTTTTTTCACGAATCTCCCTTATAAAGCCTGAAGAACAGAAATAGCATTTTGTGTTTCTTTAACATCATGAACCCTCAAAATCCGAGCACCTTTTTGGATTGCCAAACAAGCCATTAAAACACTTGCTTGAATAATATCATTTTCTTTATCTCCCACCATTTTTTTTACCATCGATTTCCTTGAAACACCAATTAAAATAGGAAGCGATAATCTTTTAAAAAAATCAATATTTTTAAATAAGTCAGTATTATGTTCAAACGTTTTTCCAAAACCAAAACCTGGGTCAATTATAATTCTCTCATTTTTAATCCCTGCCTTATTACATTCGGATATTCTAGATTTAAAAAATAACCCTACCTCAGAAACAATATTTTCATATGAAGGGGAATTTTGCATATTTGCTGGAGAATTCTGCATATGCATTAAACAAACCAATAAATTTGAATTAGATACAGCATCAATGGCCCCTTTTTTTTGTAACGCGTAAATATCATTAATCATATCAACTTCGTAATCAATAGAGAGTCGCATGATTTCAGGTTTATAGGTATCAATTGATATTGGAAAATTGAATTCTTTTTTTATTTCCTTTAATATTGGCTCCAACCTAGCCCGCTCTTCGTTTACCGAGATAATTTCTGCACCTGGGCGTGAGGATTCGGCACCAATATCAATAATATCTACTCCATGTTCAATCATATATTCAACATGTTTGAGAGCAGTTCCCAACTGATTGAACTTTCCTCCATCAGAGAATGAATCAGGAGTTAAATTTAATACTCCCATAATTAAAGGATTTGAGTTTGAGTGAAGTAACTGAGAAATTTTATTCATAAAAAATAAAGGAGGCTTACGCCTCCTTTTTTTTATCTTGATTTAGCTGCAGGTTGCGGCTTGATAGTGCTTGTTGGTGTCTTACCAGTCGGAGGCATTTTATTATCTGTAGATGACTTGGAAGGTTTTGGAGCTCTCACTTTTTTCCCTGCCATAACATCATTAATCTGATCACTGTCGATTGTTTCATATTCGAGAAGTGCTTTTGCCATTGCCTCGACTTTCTTTTTATTTTTTTCTAGTAGTTTTCGAGCAACTGCATATTGCTTGTCTAGTATTGCTTTTATTTCGGCATCAACTAATTGCTGAGTCGCTTGAGAAATTGCCTTAGGCGCTCCAAAGAAAGATTCTTGGTTCTCATCAGCATATACCATGGTTCCAAGCTTATCTGACATACCATATTTTGTAACCATGTCTCTGGCAAGTTTAGTAGCTCTTTCGAAATCATTACCAGCACCTGTAGACATTTGCTTCATAAAGACTTCTTCAGCAATTCGACCACCAAATAAAATTGAAATTTCTTCTAACATTTTAGTCTTGAAGTTACTAAATCGATCAAATTCAGGAAGCTGCCAGGTTAAGCCAAGTGCATAACCTCTTGGCATAATTGTAACCTTATGAACTGGATCAGCATTAGGCAGTAATTTTGCCACTACTGCGTGACCAGATTCGTGATAAGCGGTGTTCATTCGCTCTTCTTCACGCATAACCAATGACTTCCTTTCTGGTCCCATATAAATTTTATCTTTTGCTTGTTCGAAATCTTCCATATCAACAATGGATTTATTTCCCCTTGCAGCATAAAGTGCGGCTTCATTAACTAAATTAGCTAGATCTGCCCCTGAAAAACCTGGCGTTCCTCGCGCAATGATGTCAGCTTTAACATCGTTATCAATAGGAATCTTTCTCATGTGAACATGAAGAATCTCCTCTCTACCTTTGATGTCAGGCAATCCAACCATAATTTGTCTATCAAAACGGCCGGGTCTTAGCAAAGCTTTATCTAAAACGTCAGCACGGTTCGTTGCAGCAACAACAATGACACCTGAACTTGGTTCAAAACCGTCAAGCTCAACAAGTAACTGATTAAGCGTTTGTTCTCTTTCATCATTTCCCCCTCCAGTGCCTGCACCACGGCTTCTTCCTACCGCGTCAATTTCGTCAATAAATATAATGCAAGGTGAGCTTTTCTTAGCTTGCTCAAACATATCTCTAACCCTTGCAGCACCAACACCTACAAACATTTCTACGAAATCAGAACCCGAGATGGTAAAGAATGGAACTTTTGCTTCGCCTGCGACTGCACGAGCAAGAAGTGTTTTACCCGTACCCGGAGGGCCTACAAGAAGAACTCCTCTTGGAATTCGACCTCCTAATTTATGAAATTTTGCGGGATCTTTTAAAAAATCTACCATTTCAGTCACTTCTTCTTTTGCTTCATCACAGCCTGCAACATCTTTGAATGTTGTTTTATTTGATGTTTGATCTAGTTGTCTGGCCTTACTCTTTCCAAATGAGAATGGACCTCCACCTTTGCCACCACCTTGCATTTGTTTCATAAAGAATATCCAAACGCCAACTAATAAAATCATTGGGAACCAGGATATGAATATACTCATTAAAAATGATTGCTTTTCTTCAGGTTTTGCTTCAACTACAACACCGTTTTTCAGCAAATCAGAGACTAACCAAGGATCAGTTGGTGCGTAAGTAGAGAATTTTTTACCATTATTAGTAGTCCCTGTAATGTTATGCCCATCAATCCTTACCTTAGCAATATTTCCAGATTTCACTTGATCCATGAATTGCGAATAAACAAGTTTGTTATCAAGTCTGGATGATGAAGAAAATTGATTAAATATAGTCATCATAATTATGCCTATAGCAATCCAGATACCTATACTCTTAAGAATGTTTTTATTCAATGTTTGGCCTTATTAAAATTAAAAATTCAAAACGTAAATCATTATAACTAATTAAAAATCAAAACTACAATTTATGCTTTTGACTGAAACTCATAACCCAATAGAAAAATTTCAGAGCTTCTACTTCTAGATGAATCAGGTTTTATTTTGAACACTTTTTTAAAATGTAACTTAAGCTCATTTAAAAACTTTTCAAAATCAGCACCAACAAAACTCTTGACTAAAAAAAAACCATTTTGTTTCAAATTATTTTTTACAAACTCAAGCGCTAATTCATTTAGATAAATCGCTCTTTGTTGATCTACCATTTTAATACCACTAATATTGGGTGCCATATCAGAAATTACAAGGTCTACTGGCAAATTTTTTAGTTTATCTTGTATATCTCGTAGAACTTTTTCTTCTTCAAAATTACCTTGAATAAAGTCAATATTCTTAATTGGGGGCATCTCTAATAAGTCGGCAGCAACAACCCTGCCAGTTGCTCCTATTTTATTTGATAGCACTTGAGACCATCCCCCAGGCGCAGCTCCTAGGTCAACAGCTTTGATCCCAGGTTTGATGATATGATATTTTTTATCAATTTCAATTAACTTATAAGCTGCCCTTGACCGATATCCATCTTTTTGTGCTTGGATAACGAATGGATCTTTAACATGCCCTTTTATCCAGTTTTTACTACTGTTGGCTTTACTCATCTGTTAATATATCCAAAATTAAAAAATTTTTTTACCAAAATGTTAAATTCAAAACAAGTTGCCCACCTAAAAAGCCTTTCACATTCTTTGAATCCAGTTGTGCAAGTTGGTCATAAAGGGCTTACAGATTCTGTTATCAATGAAATTCAAATTAGCATAAAAGCTCACGAGTTAATTAAAATAAAACTTCAAGAAAAAGATAAAAATAAAAGAAAACTTTTACTTGATGAGATATGTAAAAAAATTAATGGGCAAGCAATCAATATGATTGGTATGCAAATAGTTGTTTTTAAACCCAGTGAGCCGTCAAAAATAGACCTTCCTTAAGTCTTACCTACTTTTTAATAGTAAAAATATTCCCAAAAAGCATTGAATTAAATAAGCAATACTTGCAATTCCATGCCACGCTGAGAACCTATCTGCAAAAACACTCTCCATGACTTCTTTTGGAAATGCCTCTACTTTTAAAGCCTCAAGTAATGGATTGATTCCAAAAAAGCTTATAGAGAGAATCAATAACAGTAAAAGTGCCAACCATGCTTGCATTTTTTTAAAGAACTTTATTTTTTCACTATGAAACCCGAATCCTAAAATCAAAATAAGAGTAATCATTCCAAAAAAATTAAGATAGAAAAATAAATTTGAAACAATAACGCCCGCAATATAGGAGCTTGGAATCATATTAAAGATTACATAAGTAACCATGAGCATAGCCCAGAGACCACCCACCCAAAGACTTGTAAAAATAAAACTTAGTTTATTTAAAAAAGAATTCATATGAATTTACAAGTATTCAACTTTTAGAATTTCGAACGTTTTTAATCCTCCTGGAGATTCAAACTCCACAATATCTTCAATTTGCTTTCCAATGAGCGCTTTTGCAAGCGGAGAACTAATAGAGATTTTTTTTTCTTTTATATCTGCTTCATCATCCCCAACAATCTGATATGTAACCTCACTTTCAGAATCAAGGTCTTGAATGACAACAGTTGTTCCAAATACACACCTGCCATCCTTTTGAAGTTCTTTTGGATCAATGATAATACAATTTGATAGCTTTGCTTCAATATCAGCAATTCTTCCCTCAATGAATCCTTGTTTTTCTTTTGCAGCATCATATTCTGCGTTTTCAGAAAGATCTCCCTGGGCTCTAGCCTCTGCAATGGCTGTGATAACCTCTGGTCTTTCTACACTCTTTAAGAGTTTTAATTCCTCTTTAAGTTTTTCTGAACCATTGATTGTGATGGGTGTTTTATCCAAAGTACTTCCTATTTATCAAATTTATAATTGAATATTTATTATGATTTGAGTTTATTTTAAGAGAGGTTTTTATGCAAGCTCTGTAATGATGTCACAGATATTTCATCTGCATAACTCATTCCAACGCACGCAGCTTTTGCTCCTGCTAGAGTGGTGTAATAGGTAATTTTATTCTGAAGGGCATTTCTTCTAATTTCATAAGAATCTTTAATTGCCTGTTTATCCTCAGTTATATTAACAATCAAATCTATTTCATCATTCTTAATCATATCCACAATGTGCGGTCTACCCTCCGCCACTTTATTCACATACTGAACATCAAGATTATTTTGAGTTAAAACTTTTGCTGTACCTTTTGTTGCAGCAAGAGAAAACCCTAACTTTTTAAGCGCATGAGCAACGTCAACTATTTTTTCATGATCTTCTTTTCTTACACTAATGAAAGCTGTGCCTTTTTTAGGAAGAATCATTGAAGCTCCCATTTGCGATTTAATAAATGCTTCTGCAAATGAAGCACCAACCCCCATGACTTCCCCAGTTGATTTCATTTCCGGTCCCAAAATTACATCAACGCCTGGAAATTTGATAAAGGGGAACACAGCTTCTTTCACCGAGAAAAATTTTGGCTTAACTTCTTCTGTAAATTGCAGTGCCTCTAACGATTCACCTGCCATACATCTAGCAGCAATTTTTGCCAGTGGCTTGCCAATAGCTTTTGAAACAAAGGGTACTGTTCTCGAAGCTCGCGGGTTAACTTCTAATACATAAATATCATCTCCTTGCAGAGCAAATTGAACATTCATCAGCCCCTTGACGTTCAACTTTAATGCCATTTTTTTTGTTTGAGATATCAATTCAGCTTGTTTTTTTTCATCAATACTATATGGAGGTAATGAGCAAGCAGAGTCTCCTGAATGAACTCCGGCTTGTTCAATGTGCTCCATTATTCCGCCTACCACCACTGAACTCCCATCCGAAATAGCATCAATATCGACCTCGATAGCATCATTTAAAAAACGATCTAAAAGGACTGGTGAGTCATGAGAAACTTTAACAGCCTCCCTCATATATCTTTCTAAATCTTCTTGTTCATGGACAATTTCCATAGCCCTTCCTCCTAGCACATAGCTTGGACGAACAACCAGTGGATACCCAATTTCTTCAGCAAGTTTAACAGCCTCGGCAGGGGCTCTGGCAGTCCTATTAGGTGGCTGTTTTAAACCAAGATCATTTAATATTTTTTGAAATTTTTCTCTATCCTCTGCTGCATCGATATCTTCAGGTAATGTTCCAATAATTGGCACCCCAGCATCAGCTAAAGATTTAGCAAGCTTAAGCGGTGTTTGTCCCCCATACTGAACAACAACACCAAATGGATTTTCCTTATGGACAATCTCTAAGACGTCCTCTAAGGTAACCGATTCAAAATACAAACGATCAGAAATATCATAATCGGTTGACACTGTTTCTGGATTGCAATTAACCATAATAGTTTCATAGCCAGCTTCTTTAAGAGCAAGAGAAGCATGCACGCAGCAATAATCAAATTCTATTCCTTGACCAATTCTGTTTGGCCCTCCACCAAGTATCATTATTTTTTTATTTGACGTAGGACTAGACTCACATTCCTCTTCATAAGTTGAATATAAATATGCAGTATCAGTGTGAAATTCTGCGGCACATGTATCAACACGTTTATAGACAGGGTGGATATGATTTTTAATTCTCAGATCTCGAACATCTTTTTCGGTAGCCCCTAAAAGGTATCCGATGCGATGATCAGAAAATCCTTTTTGTTTGAGTGCATAAAGATTAGATTTGTCTAGTGACGCAAGATTAGATTTTTTTAATTCTTGCTCGCTATCAATTAAATCTTGAATTTGATGTAAAAACCAAGGGTCAATTTTCGTAAAACTAAATATTTCATCTACCTTACACCCAAGCCTCATTGCATCGGCTAAGTATCTCAACCTGTCAGAACCAGGCTCTTTTAATTCTTTAATTATATTTTTTTTATCTGAAGAAATTTCATTTAAACCATCGTATCCAAGCTCAAGTCCCCTTAACGCTTTTTGTAAGGATTCTTGAAAACTTCTTCCAATTGCCATAACTTCACCAACAGATTTCATTTGCGTCGTTAAAAGCGGATCTGCATTGGGGAATTTTTCAAAAGCAAACCGTGGTATTTTTGTTACTACATAATCAATTGTTGGTTCAAATGATGCCGGCGTTAGTCCGCCTGTAATCTCATTACTCAATTCATCTAAGGTATAGCCAACCGCTAATTTAGCTGCAATCTTTGCAATAGGAAACCCTGTGGCTTTTGACGCAAGGGCTGATGATCTTGACACGCGAGGATTCATTTCAATAACTACCATTCGACCATCATCCGGATTAATAGCAAACTGAACATTTGAGCCACCAGTATCAACACCAATTTCTCTTAAAACGGCAATCGAAGCATTCCTCAAAATTTGGTACTCTTTATCCGTCAACGTTTGAGCGGGGGCAACCGTAATTGAATCTCCCGTATGAACACCCATGGGATCAAGATTTTCGATTGAGCAAATAATGATGCAATTATCTTTTGAATCTCGAACAACCTCCATTTCAAATTCTTTCCAACCCAGTAATGATTCTTCAATAAGCAACTCTTTCGTTGGTGAAGCCTCAAGACCCCTTTCACAAATCGTGATAAATTCCTCTTTGTTATAAGCAATACCGCCGCCACTTCCCCCCATAGTAAATGATGGCCTTATAATTGCTGGATAACCAATACCTGCTTGAACTTGCATGGCCTCTTCAAGGCTATGTGCGATGGCAGATTTTGCCGATGATAAGCCTATCTTACTCATTGCCTGTTTAAAAAGCTGCCTATCTTCTGCTTTATCAATTGCTTCTTTTGAAGCACCAATTAGCTCAACATTTAAACTCTCTAAAACACCATGTTTATCTAGATCTAATGCACAATTAAGTGCTGTTTGCCCACCCATTGTGGGTAATAAAGCATCAGGCTTTTCAATTTCAATAATCTTTTTCACTACCTCCCATTTAATTGGCTCAATGTAAGTAGCATCAGCGACATTTGGGTCTGTCATAATCGTTGCTGGGTTTGAATTTACTAGAATAACGCGATAGCCCTCTTCTTTTAAAGCTTTGCATGCTTGTGCGCCTGAATAATCAAATTCACAGGCTTGCCCAATAATAATCGGTCCTGCTCCAATAATTAAAATTGATTTTATGTCTGACCTCTTACTCAATTTTTATCCTTGAATTGTTTAACAGTTGATATAAATTTATCAAAAAGATAGGACATCTCTGTCGGACCTGGACTTGCCTCGGGATGACCTTGAAAACCGAATGCTGGAACATCAGTTCTTTCAATCCCTTGAATACTTTTATCAAATAATGATAAGTGCGTAACTGTTAAATTTTTTGGTAAAGATTTTGGATTAACTGAAAAACCATGATTTTGGCTTGTTATAAATATCTTTCCTGATTCTAAATCACGAACTGGATGATTAGCTCCGTGATGGCCAAATTTCATTTTTTCTGTTTGAGCCCCACTTGCTAAGGCCAAAAGCTGATGTCCTAAACAAATACCAAAAATAGGAATTTTCTTTTTTAAGAGACCTTTAATGCTTTCAATTGCATATTTACACGGTTCAGGATCACCTGGGCCATTTGACAAAAATATGCCATCGGGCTTAAGTGCGAGGACATCTTCAATACTTGTTGTAGCTGGAACAACAGTCACCTTGCACCCTCTCGATACAAACATTCTCAATATATTTTTCTTTATTCCAAAGTCATAAGCAACAATATTGTAGGTTTGTTTAACTATGGGTTCAAAACCTATCCCAAGTTTCCATTCCCCCTCTTTAAAAATATATTGAGTTTTTGACGTCACTTTTTTTGCAAGATCTGATCCTAGTAGACCAGGAAAATCTTGTGCCATTTTGAGGGCGTGGTCATCATCAAAATTTTCGCCTGCTAAAATACAACCAGGTTGTGCTCCATGGGTCCTCAAATGCTTAGTTAATCTCCTCGTATCAATTCCTGCAATAGCTACAATATTTTTTTCTTTTAAAAAATCTGAAAGAGAACAATGGGATCTGAAGTTTGAATGTTGGAAGGGTAAATCACGAATGACAATACCTTTTGAATAAATATTATTTGATTCAAAATCCTCATCATTAATTCCAACATTACCAATATGAGGGTAGGTAAAAGATATGATTTGATCAGCATATGAGGGATCTGAAATTATTTCTTGATAACCTGTCATCGAGGTATTAAAAACAACCTCTCCAACTGTATGCCCTGAAACACCAATTGAAAATCCTCGAAACTTTGTTCCGTCCGCTAGCACAAGTATGGCCGGCAAATTAGACGCCAAAAAAACTCCCAAGGTTAAATTGTTATTTGATAATGAACGGGTAAATTTTCTTACATCCGATCCAAGCTAGTATAATTTAATCTAATACTTTCTTCAATTACTTCTTCTTTAAAAATTCAAATTAAACTTATTTTTTGAGATTTAATACATCAAACATATCGAATAGACCATGCGTTTGCTTTTTTAAAAATTTAGCAGCTTTAATAGCGCCCTTAGAGAAAGTTGTTCTACTTCCCGCTTTATGCGTTAATTCAATTCGTTCTCCATCCCCCGCAAAAAGAACAGTATGATCACCAACAATGTCACCGCCACGAATAACTGAAAAACCAATGTCACCCTTTTCTCGGGCTTTTTGAATGCCTTCCCGACTATAGACAGCATTGTCTTTTAGATTTCTATTTGAGGCTTTTGCTACCTCCTCACCAAGCCTTATTGCTGTTCCTGAAGGAGAATCAACCTTATGCTTATGATGAGCCTCCAAAATTTCAATATCAAATTCCTCATGAAGAGATTGTGTTGCCTTTTCAACAAGAGAAATTAAAACATTAACTCCAATACTCATATTAGGCGCAAAGCATATTGGTATTTTTTTTGCTGCATTTGAAATTTTATTTTTTTCACTTTCTGAAAAACCCGTAGTTCCAAGTACATAACCTAAATTATTTTTTAGGCAAAAATCTATGTAATTCATACTTGCTTCAGGTCTTGTAAAATCAATTAAAACATCGGCTTCTAAATCATCTATTGATAAATCTGAACTTATTTTAATGTTGCTCTGAACCCCAAAAAGTTCGCCAGCATCATGACCAATCCTTGGTGAGGATTTTATATCAATAGCCCTAACAAGATGTAAATCAGAACTTTCTAATATCTCTTTTATAATTGCTTGACCCATCTTTCCTGAAGCACCTACAACGATAATATTTATATTTTCCATTTTTTAAAATCCAATATTTTCCATAAGAAGTTCAAAATAACCCGGGTCCTCTTTATCAGGCAAAGAAGTTTTTAAGTCTTCCTTTACACTTTGAGAAACACTCCCCGATTCTTCAACCGCATTTTTTTTAATAGGCTTTTTAATAGGCTCTTCAACTAATTGTTTTTGTTCATTATCAAGAGAACTATTATTTTTTTCAAGTATTTCATTTTTACCTTCAGCATCTCCGAATTTTTTTTGTTCTTCAGCCAAGGTTTCTTCATCCCATTCCTTAACTGTTCCAAATGGTTTTTCAGCTTCCTTAACTTTTATAGCCTCATTCCTGTCAATAAGATCCCCTGTTAAGTTGACAAGCATATCTTTTTTAAAGGTTAAGACAAGATGTCTTGATTCAATAAACTTTCCTTCTTTTCTTATCACGTATATGTAGTCCCAGCGATCCTTATGAAATGAATCTTGAATCAACGGGGTACCTAAAACAAACCTAACTTGAGATTTATTCAAGCCTGGTTTAATTTCTAATAGCATCTCTGGAGTTATTTCATTACCTTGAGAAACATCCTGTCGATATGTTTCTGGAAGAAATTTAGTGACAATATTTATAAGTGGAATAGCAGATATATCAGTATCATCGTCTTCTTGTCCAGCTGGAATATTATCTTCATCAGATGAATCAGAACCCAACCAAGAACAAGCCGGCATCATCAGAAAAATGAAGGTAATAAAAATTAAACGCATTTAATAAGACTTTAGTTCCAAAGATTGATAATATAACATTTTGGATGACGGTTAGGTTTAAATTATACTAGGAGTTAAAGGCTATGGAAGAGCATGACGGTTTAAAAAAAACAGGATTAAAAGTAACGCTTCCCAGACTAAAAGTCCTTAACATTTTTGAAAATAGTAAAGAAAAACATTTGTCAGCTGAAGATATTTACAAGGAAATGTTAGGGGGTGGTGAGGAAGTTGGTCTTGCAACGATTTACCGAGTTTTAACCCAATTTGAACAGGCAGGGCTACTTATACGTCATCACTTTGAAAGTGGTAAAGCTGTTTTCGAATTAAATGAAAAGAGTCATCATGACCATATTGTTTGTCTTCAATGCGGTCATGTTACTGAATTTGTGAATGAAGATATTGAAACATTACAAACACAAGTAGCAGATGAGCACGGTTTCAAAATTATTGAACATTCACTGTATATTTATGGAGATTGCACAAAAAAGCCGTGCGAACATAAAAAATAAATTACCCCAATATATCTTTAGCATGATCAATTGTCTTATCAGTGATCTTTATACCGCCTAACATTCTAGCTATTTCATTAACTCGATCTTCTTCATTTAAAAGTTTAATTTCACTTGTAATTGAATCTCCAACTTCATTCTTGAATACTTTGTAATGATTAGTTGATTTTGCAGCTACTTGAGGTAAGTGAGTAATAACAAGTGCTTGTGTATTTTTTTTATTACCTAAATCACTTAACAAATTTCCTACGACTTCCGCAACTGCTCCACCTATACCAACATCCACTTCATCAAAAATCATTGTGGGGACTTCAACATTTGAAATAGAGGCTACTCTTATTGCTAAACTTATTCTTGATAATTCACCACCAGATAAAACTTTTTGAATTGGTTGAAGCTCAGCACCTTTAAAAGTCGAAACTAAAAATTGAATACTTTCGTTTCCATTAACTGATGGTTCTGAAGGAATTAATTCAATTTTGAAAATTGCGTTATTAAAAGAGAGTTGATTGAGTTTTTCTGTAATTAGTTTGCTCAAAGATAAAGCTACACTCTTACGTTTATCGCTAATCTTACTAGCAACTTCATCGTAAGCTACCTTTGCTTCATTTACTAAAGATGATATGTCTTTATCACCTAACATTATCTTTAACGTATCTACCCGCTGGAGCCATGTTTCACTTTCTGACTCTAAATCCTCAGGCTTAACATTATATTTTCTACAAAAACTAAATATAGATTGAATTTTATCTTCAACGTTTTTTTGTAAATTTTCATCCAAATCTATATTTTGTAAATAGTTTGTTAGCTCACGAGACAGCTCCATTGACTCAGCTTGAATTGAATTCATAATTTTATTTATATTTCCAAGCCTTTCATCTAGTGAAAGAAGAGTTTTAAGGTCCGCTTGAACTTCTCTTGAAAGATTATTTAATGAAATGTCTCCTTCATCGACCATTGAAATGCATTTATTAATTCCAGCAATTAATTCATTTCCATTTGCTAAGAATTTTTGATCGACTTGAAGTTGTTGCCATTCTTTGTATGTAAAATTTAATACCGAAAATTCATTGCATTTTTCCTCAAGCTCATTGAGCTCATTTAAAAAGCTTTCCTTATTTTTAAGAAAATTATCTTGCTCTCCAAATAATCTTTGCCACTCATTAAAGAGTTTATTTAAGCTTTCCAATTCCTCCTTGCAACCCAGAAAGTTATCTAATATTTCCCTTTGTGATGTTTTTTTTAGAAGAGAGTGGTGTGTATTTTGACTATAAATGTCAACTAAATTCTCACCAATAGATTTTAGTTGGCCAATAGTTGATGGAATACCATTGATAAATGCTTTAGACTTTCCATCTTTATAAATAACCCTTCTCAATAGTAATTGATCCTCTGGTTCTTCAAATTCATTTTGTGATAGCCATTTTTTAGCTTCATCATTTCCTTCAAGATTAAATGTTGCTGTTATATCTGCTTTCTCATTACCCATTTTAACAACACCACTCTCACCTCTGCTTCCAAGTGCTAATGACAATGCATCAATAAGGATGGACTTACCCGCCCCTGTCTCACCTGTAAGCGAAGAAAATCCCAACAAAAAATTTAAATCAAGTTCATCAACAATGACATAATTTTTTATCAGTAGATTTTCTAACATAGGCGACTTAACCCCAATGTAATTTATTTCTTAACATTTCAAAGTAGCAATAGTCTTTCGGGTGCAATATTGAGATAGTTCTTTTAGCTTTAGTTATATGAATTTTATCTCTTATATCTAATGGAAATTTAATTTGGCCGTCTATACTTAAGGATGCCTCCTCCATTTGGACAATTTTAATTTCTATTTCGCTGGTTGCATCAATTGCAATAGGTCTATTACTTAAGGTATGCGGATTTATTGGTACAATCGAAATAGCATCTAATTGAGGATGAAGGATTGGGCCTCCTGCTGATAGTGCGTATGCTGTTGTGCCTGTTGGCGTAGATACGATAATGCCATCAGATCTTTGTGTATGAACAAATTTATTATTAATAGAGACCTGTAACTCAATTAACCTTACTCCGCTTTTTATAACAACATCATTTAATGCAAAAGATTCGTATATAACTTTTTTATCACGATAAACTTTTGTTTCAATAAGTAAGCGTTTATCCTCATCATAATTTCCGTTTAAAACCTGATCTATGCTAGCAAACATATTTTCTGTATTGAGGTCAGCTAAAAAACCAAAACGCCCACTATTGACACCAATCATAGGAATACTATTATCTAAAAGACTTCTTGCAACTCCTAGCATCGTCCCATCACCACCCACAATAATTGCTATATCTACCTCTTCTCCTATACTTTTAAGAGGCATTGATTCATATCCAGTTATTTTAATTTTTTTTTGTGTCTTCTCTTCTATAATTAACTCATAATCTTTTTTTGACAACTGCTCGATTAAATCAATGAGTTGAGAATTCATTTCATTTGATTCAGTGGCTACTGGATATTTACCAATGATGGCTATTTTTTTAAATTTCATCTCTATCTCTTTAAACACTGGCTATATAGTAAATGAGTCAGTAAAATAATTAATATAGGGTTATTTTAAAGCAATAATAAAAATTAATTAATTAATCTTAAATATAATGGAAATTGATACAAGAACTCAACATCTGCTCAAGACACTTATAAATCATCACATTGTTGATGGTCAACCGGTCGGTTCAAAAACATTGACTGCATCATCAGGGCTAGAACTGAGCTCTGCTTCTATTAGAAATATAATGAAAGATCTTGAGGATGCTGGATTCATTTCAAGCCCGCATACTTCAGCTGGAAGAGTTCCAACGCAAAAAGGCTATCGCTTTTTTGTTGATAGTTTAGTCACCATGAAGTCACCAAATAAATCAGACCTAGATATGCTGCAGAATTCTCTCAACACATCTAATACAAAAGAACTTATAAATATTACTGCTGACACATTGTCGAGCTTAACGAACTTTGCCGGTGTTGTGATGCTCCCTAAAGCTAAAAAAATTAGTTTTAAACATATAGAGTTTTTAAATTTATCTAAAACAAGAATACTCGTTATTATCGTAACAAGTGATGGTAGTGTTCAAAATAGAGTGCTTGATACTCAAGAAGAGTATGATCAAAGCACACTTATAGAGGCCTCAAATTTCTTTAACGAGCATTATAAGGATTTAGATATAAACTTGATTAAAGAAAAGATTATTGAAGAACTCTCCACTATGAAAAAAAATATGACAAGTCTTATGAGTGCAGCAGTAGAGCTTTCAATAAACCCAAAGCTCGATGAAAATTTAATTTTAGCAGGCCAGAGAAATTTATTAGATACTGTTGACCTCTCTCAAAATGTAAAAAGTATTAAAAAAATAATAGAGCTTTTTGAAAAAAAGACCTCATTGCTTCAATTGCTTGAAAAAAGTCATCATTCATCTGGAATGCAAATATTTATTGGAGAAGAATCTGGCTATCAAGCACTTGATGAATGCAGTATCGTTACAGCGCCATATCAATCAGACGGAGAAGTCATAGGGATACTTGGTGTTATAGGACCAACAAGAATGGCTTATGAAAGAGTCATCCCAATTGTCGATATCACTGCTAAAATGCTAAGCAAATCAATAAAATAAACCTGATAAATACTTATGAATTACTTTAATCCTGAACCACCATATAAACACGGTGATGTACCAAAAATAGGTATTATTCTTGCAAATTTAGGAACACCTGATGCACCTGATGCCTCATCATTAAGAAAATATCTAGGTCAATTTTTGATGGATAGAAGAGTGGTGGAAATTCCAAGATTCATTTGGTGTTGGATTTTACATTTTATTATTTTAGTTTTTAGGCCAAAAGCATCTGCAAAAAAATATGCTCAAGTATGGACATCTAAAGGATCACCTCTCCTAGTAAACGCCCGATTACAGGAAAAATTATTAAAAAAATTATTGAAAAAAAAATATCGCCAACCTATTGAGGTTGCTCTGGGAATGTCATACGGCAATCCTTCGATGAATTCAGCTTTAAATGAATTGCGTAAAAAAAATTGCACAAAAATTTTACTTTTTCCACTTTATCCACAATATGCTGCCTCTTCCTCTGGTTCAGCTATGGATGCGTTATGGAAAATACTAATACGAACAAGAAATGTTCCGGAAATAAGAACTATTCGTCACTACCATGATAACCCTGCTTATATAAATGCATTAAAAATATCTGTTTTAGATTTTTGGAAAAAAAATAAAAAGCCAAATAAATTAATTATGAGTTTTCATGGAGTGCCTAAAAAATCTTTAATGCAGGGGGATCCATATCACTGTGAGTGCCATAAAACTGGGAGATTACTTGCTAAAGCTCTAAAGTTAAAAGATCACGAGTATGAGGTATGTTTTCAATCAAGATTTGGGAAAGCAGAATGGCTGAAGCCATATTTCACTGATGTAATTGCCCAGGAAGCTAAAAAAAACGGATCTAGTATTAACGTTATCTGCCCAGGTTTCTCAAGTGACTGCTTAGAAACTCTTGAGGAAATTAATATGGAGGGTAAAGCATTGTTTTTGGATGGGGGTGGCGAAAGTTTTAACTATATTCCTGCCTTAAATAAAAATGATGCCTGGATTGAATCTATGGAGGAAATTATTAGGCCCCATCTAGAAGGGTGGGTTGATCCTCAATGGACTCAAAAAAAACAAGACAATCAGTCAGCTGAAACTAAAAAAATGTACACCAAAGTTAAGGACAAATCTAAATGATCATCTTAACGGGTGGGGCTGGAATGATAGGAAGTATGGTTGCTTGGCACCTAAATAATGAAATGAATTTTAATGATTTCGTTATTGTTGATGATTTGGTTAATGAACAACAAGAATATAATTTTAATAAAAGAGACTTTGTTGAATACATTAAAAAAGATGATTTAAAAAAATACTTAAATAAAAAACAAAATATTTCTGCAGTTATTCATATGGGAGCTATAAGCGCCACTACTGAGTCAAATTTTAACCGATTGCTAGAGTCAAACATCAGATTTAGTCAACAGCTTTGGCATTGGTGTGCAAAAAATAAAGTGCCATTCATATACGCAAGTTCAGCTGCAACTTACGGTGATGGATCTTTTAATTACAATGATAATGAATCAGAGCTTGATCAACTCAATCCTTTAAATGCTTATGGTTATTCAAAACATTTTTTTGATCGGTGGATTCAGCTTGAATTAGCGAAAAAACAACCTGCACCACCTCAGTGGTGTGGCCTTAAGTTTTTCAATGTTTACGGTCCAAATGAGTATCATAAAGATAGAATGGCCAGTGTTGTTTTTCATGCATTTAATCAATATAAAGAAAGTAAACAAATCAAGTTATTCAAGAGTGAACATCCTTCTTATAAAGATGGCATGCAAGTAAGAGACTTTATTTATGTTAAAGATGCTGTAAAAGTTATAATTTTTTTCCTTAATAACAGTAAATTCTCAGGTGTATATAATGTGGGTACGGGTAATCCAGAAACTTTTAAAGCATTAGCTGAGGCAGTTTTATCAAATAACACAGGAAATCCTGATGAAATTAAATACATTAATATGCCAAACGATTTAAAAGGAAAATATCAATACTATACAAAAGCAAGAATAGATAAAATTAGATCTATTGGCTTCGGTGATAATTTTAAAAATCTAAACGAAGGTGTTACAGATTATTTAAAAAATTATCTTCTCACCTCAGATAGGTATGCATAACTATGTCAGATCAACTCATAAATCTAGTCAAAAATAAATTCTTTGTTTCAAAAAAGTGGTGCCTCGTCATTGGAGATCTGATATTAGATCAGTATATTTTTGGTGATGTTGAACGCATATCTCCTGAAGCTCCAGTTCCCGTTATAAAAAAAAACAAACAACATAATCGCCTAGGTGGCGCGGGAAATGTTGCTTTAAATCTTTTAGGTCTAGGCGTTAAATCTTTATTGGTAGGAAATATCGGTAAGGATACTAACGGAAAAGTTTTCTCAAATTTATGTAAAGAACATAATTTATCCACAAATGGACTTATTAAAGACAATAGGCCTACTACTTCAAAAACAAGAGTTGTAGCTGGCCACCATCAAATTGCAAGAATTGATGAAGAACATATTAGTGATGGCCCAAATGCTATTGATATTAAAAAGATTATGAAGCATATCAATTCAAACCCCTCAGCTATTATCATCTCTGATTACAATAAAGGATTTCTTTCAGCATCTTTGTTAAAAAAAATTATTCAACAGGCAAAGAAAAAGAAAATACCTGTATTAGTTGACCCTAAGGGAAATGATATTGATAAATATTCAGGAGCAACACTTATCACCCCAAACAAGAAAGAAGCATTGGAGCTTTCAGGTCTTGAGAATGACGATAATAATTTACTCCAAACAAAATTAAAAAAATTAAGCAAGCAAAAAAAAATAAATTCTATTGTTATGACTCAAGGAAAAGATGGGATTAGCCATATAACTGCTAATAAAGTTACTCATTATCCAACCATCCTATCAAAACAAGTTTATGATGTTTCTGGGGCAGGTGACACTGTGATTGCAACACTAGCTGCATGCATTATGGCCAAAGTTGATTTTGTAGAAAGCTTCAAATTAGCAAATTTAGCAGCAGGAATAGTCATTTCTAAACTTGGGACTGCTCCTATAAGTAATACAGAGTTAATTGATGAGATTGAGGATAAATTAAATGACCAAAAAAATAAAATTTATAACTCAAAAGAACTGATAACAAAAATTAATAGCCTAAGATCCAAAAATAAAACTATTGGTTTTACCAATGGATGTTTTGATATATTACATTCTGGTCATGTTACTTATCTCGAAAAAGCGAAATCTCAAGTTGATTATTTAGTACTGGGCCTAAATTCAGATTCATCTATCAAAGCTATCAAAGGAAAAAATAGGCCTGTAGTTGGAGAGGTTGATAGAGCTAGGGTTTTATGTGCGCTCGAATCAATCGATGCAGTTATTATTTTCAAAGAGACTACCCCTCTCAAACTTATAAAAGAAATAAGGCCTGATGTTTTAATAAAAGGTAATGATTACACTCCAAAAACTGTTGTGGGTGCAAATGAAATTAAAAAATGGAAAGGTAAGCTATACCTCGTTCCTCTCTTGAAAGGGAAAAGTAGCTCAAAAATAATTAAAAAAATCAATTAAAGAATTTAATTTAAGTTAAATCACTAATTTTTTTAATGGTCTTGATGCCGGCATCGTTGCATATTTTTTTCCAATCAGCTAAATCAGTCCAACCTGATACAAAAATAAAATCTAAATTGTATTTTTGAGCAGTTTGAATATCATAAAGTGAATCACCTAAAAAAAGTGCTGGTAAAAAATTAAGTTTTTTTTGTTGATTTTCAATAATTTCATGCTTTGATGCAGGACTTCCATAAATACCTTCATCAAAAAATTGATCTATCTTTTTTTCCTTAAATAAATGATTAAGTTCCTTCTCATCACCCCCTGAAGCAACCATCCATTTAACCTTTTTTGTCTTTTGTCTCAACTCAAAGAGGCCTTGCGCAATCTCACATTTTTCTAACAAGCTTAAAACTTGTTCATTCAGTGCTTTTAAAAGATGATTCATAGCAGGCTCTGTGACGCTTTCATGCATGATATCGGTTAAAAAGTAATTAAATTTAATGTGTCGAGAAATTCCAGTTAGGGCGATATGATGATCAACCAGTGCTTGAGCCTGTTGATCATTTGCACCATAACTAATAGCGGCTTTTCTATAAGCCTCAATTTTTTGAAAATTTGAATTAAGAATAACGCCGTCACAATCAAAAATGATGGTTTGATATTTATCAAGATCCATCATGTCTTTTAAATTTTGATGGATGAAGCTTCTTTAGCAAGTTTAGTAATTTCGTCCCATTTTTTATTCTGAATTAAATCTTTGGGGGTAAGCCAAGTACCTCCACAGACGGGTACATTTGGGAGAGACAAAAAATCTTTTGCTGTTTGAATGGTAATGCCGCCTGTTGGACAAAATGAAATGTCAGCAAATGGGCCTGAAAATCCTTTTAATAGATTAATGCCTCCAACAGCGACAGCAGGAAATAATTTTAAGAAAGAAAAGCCATCGGCATTTGCTTTCATTACCTCAGTTCCTGTCGAAACACCTGGTAATAATGGTAGATCTATATCTTTGCAGGTTTGTCCAATATCTCTTGTGTAGCCTGGGCTTACAGCAAATTGACTACCAGCTAACTTAGCATTTGTACAATCCGCCTGAGTTCTTATGGTTCCCGCCCCAATGATTGCTTCAGGCACTTTTTTTGCTATTTCCTCAATCACTTGCAATGCACAATTTGATCGCAGAGTTACTTCTAGAACCTTAATGCCTCCTTCAATCAGACTAGATGCGACTGGAACTGCATCCTCGACTCGATCAATAACAATTACTGGAATTACAGGACCAAATTTGGCCAATTCAATTGTTTTCATTTAATTTTTTTCTTTCAATGTTAGTTAGCTTATCCATGTAATGGCTCCCTCTTCTGCAGATAATACGTTATTTCTCATGCTAGCAAAGAGTTCTCTTCCCATCCCGTGACCGTTATTTATTTTTTGAGATTCAGTCATTTTTTCAGATGTTCTCTCCAGCCACTCTTCTTCATCAACCATTACATTTAATGAACCTACTGTAGCATTGAGGCGAATAATATCTCCTTCTCTAATTTTACTAATAGAACCACCTGCCGCACCTTCAGGACTTAAGTGAATTGCTGCAGGTATTTTTCCTGATGCACCACTCATTCTCCCGTCTGTAACAATACCTACTGTAAACCCCATATTTTGAATTACTGATAGAGGCGGAGTTAATTTATGTAGCTCTGGCATACCATTTGCTTTTGGTCCTTGAAAACGAACTACTGCTATAAAGTCTTTTTCTAACTTGCCTTCATCAAAAGCATTGAGTAAATCTTCTTGACCATTAAAAATCATTGCAGGAGCTTCAATGATATGTTTTTCTTTAGGAACTGCAGAGATTTTGATCACCGATCTTCCTAAATTTCCCTTTAAAAGTCTTAAGCCTCCTGATTCACTGAAAGGATTGGATGATTTTCTAACGATTGATTCATCAATGCTTTTGGATGAAAGTTCTGCCCAAACTAATTTATTATCTTTAATCTCTGGCTGTTTTGCATATTCTCCCAGACCACCTTTAGAAACAGTTTTAACATCCGCATACATACAACCAGAATCAATTAACTCTCTTATAATAAATGCTGGTCCACCTGCAGCTTGAAACTCATTTACATCTGCTTTACCGTTAGGATAGACGCTGGCAAGTAAGGGGATAGATTTTGCTAAATCATGAAAGTCTGTCCAATCGATAATAATGCCCGCTGCTCTGGCAATTGCTACCCAGTGAATTAAGTGATTTGTTGAGCCTCCTGTTGCGAGTAATGCAGCCATTGCATTGATAATTACTTTCTCATCAACCATCTCGCCAACGGGTATAGTATCTTTCTTAATATTTTGAACTAGAAGCTTTACAGCCTCATCCGTTAATAAGCTCCTGATGCCGTCATGAGGATGCACAAATGCTGCCCCTGGCACATGAAGCCCCATTGCTTCCATTAGCATTTGATTGCTATTAGCAGTTCCATAAAAAGTACATGTTCCTTCACCGTGATAAGCCGCTGATTCCGAAGCTAACAGCTCTTCTCTTCCAACTAAGCCTTGTGCATACTTTTCTCTAACTTTTGATTTTGTTGTATTATCAATGCCGGTTGACATTGGGCCGGCAGGAACAAACACCGTAGGCAAATGCCCGAAATGAAGAGCAGATATTAATAGACCAGGTACAATTTTGTCACAAATACCCAGCATCAAAACACCATCAAATACATCGTGCGATAGCCCAATAGATGAAGACATTGCAATTGTATCTCTTGAGAAAAGACTAAGCTCCATCCCTGGCTCGCCTTGTGTAACACCATCACACATTGCTGGAACACCAGAGGCTACTTGTGCTGTAGCTCCATAATGAGCAGCAACGTTTCTAATTATTTTAGGGTAATCTTCATAAGGTTTATGCGCTGATAACATATCGTTATACGCAGTCACAATACCTAAATTAGGTTTTTTTTCTTCTACAATTTTTAATTTATCGCTCTTAGGTAAAGCAGCGATAGCATGCGCAACATTTGCACAACCCATTCTATCAGCACCTCTGACTCTGTTTTGCATATCTTTAACACGCTTTAAATAAGCAGATCTAGTAGGTTTACTTTTTTCTTTTATTCGCTCAGTAATCTCAATAATTGATTGTTTCATTTTTTTAACGATTTGTTGTCAGCCGTTCATTATCAATTAAACAATGTAGGTAAGTCAAATTGCTTTTAAAAAAAAATAAAATATTTTATTTAATATCTTGAATTTATTTAAACTGCCCCAATATTTAATTTGTTATTAATTAACTTAAACCAATTTATATAAAACTTATGAGTAAATCACAAAAAAAATCTACAGCTAAATCTAGTCATGACAGCAAACAAGATGTTAAAGAGGAACAGGATTTAGCTAAAAATGAAGATCAAGAAGAATCATTAGATAAATTAAAAGAAAAAATTGCAGAGCTTGAAGCGGCGGTTTTATATGCAAAAGCTGAAACAGAAAACTTTCGTAAAAGATCAGTTGATGAAATGGATAAAGCAAGAAAATATGCAATAGAAAACTTCGCCACTGAAATTTTATTAGTAAAAGATAGTCTTGATGCAGCTCTCATGGTTGATGAATCATCAATAGAAAATTACAAGGAAGGCATAGAACTCACTTCCAAACAACTAATCAGTGTTTTTGAAAAACTTAATATTAAAGAGGTTGACCCTAAAGGTGATGTTTTTGATCCAAATTTTCATGAGGCAATGACAATGGTTGAGTCAGATCAAGATGCAAATACTGTTATTTCAGTGATGCAAAAGGGATATACCTTGAATGAAAGAGTTCTCAGACCAGCTTTAGTTACAGTAGCTAAAGAAAAAAGTTAAATAATTGAGTTGAAATTTTTATGAAAGACCCAATATATAAATTAATAAAAGTAACAAATTAAACTAATTTAAAAATAGGAAAAAAATTAAATGGGAAAAATAATTGGAATTGATTTAGGAACAACTAACTCATGTGTTTCTGTTATGGAAGGTGGAAAACCCAAAGTTATAGAAAACTCAGAAGGTACTAGAACAACCCCTTCAATTGTTGGTTACCAAGAAAATGGTGAATCTCTTGTTGGAGCTCCTGCAAAGAGACAGGCAGTTACTAACCCAAAGGATACTGTTTATGCGGTAAAAAGATTGATCGGTAGAAAATTTGAAGAGGATGAGGTGCAAAAAGATATTAAATTAATGCCTTATACAATTTCAAAAGCTGATAACGGAGATGCTTGGGTTGAAATAAAGGGAGATAAAAAAGCACCGCCTCAAATATCAGCAGAAATTTTAAGAAAAATGAAACAAACTGCAGAAGACTATCTAGGTGAAGCCGTTACAGAGGCGGTAATCACTGTTCCTGCTTACTTTAATGATAGTCAAAGACAAGCAACAAAAGATGCAGGAAAGATTGCAGGCTTAGAGGTGAAAAGAATTATCAATGAACCTACTGCAGCTGCCCTTGCTTTTGGCATGGACAAAAAAGAAGGAGATAGAAAAATTGCTGTTTATGATTTAGGTGGTGGTACTTTTGATGTATCTATTATCGAAATTTCAAGTGTCGACGGTGAGCATCAATTTGAGGTATTGTCTACAAATGGTGATACATTCTTGGGCGGCGAGGATTTTGATAACAGAATCATAGAACATTTAGCAGAGGTTTTTGAAAAAGAAAACGGCGTTGATTTAACTAAAGATATGCTTGCTAAGCAAAGATTAAAAGAGGCTGCTGAAAAATCAAAAATTGAATTATCAAGCAGCTCACAGACTGAAGTTAATCTACCATACATTACTGCAGATGCTTCTGGCCCTAAACATTTAGTCGTAAAACTTACTCGCGCAAAATTAGAATCTTTGGTTGCTGATCTAATTGATAGAACAGTTGAGCCTTGTCAAACTGCAATGAAAGATGCAGGTGTTACAAATGGTGATATCTCAGATGTAATTCTTGTAGGTGGTCAAACAAGAATGCCAAAAGTGCAAGACAAAGTTAAAGAGATTTTTGGTGTTGAGGCACGAAAAGATGTGAATCCAGATGAAGCAGTTGCTGTGGGTGCATCTATTCAAGCAGGCGTGATGCAAGGTGATGTCAAAGATGTATTATTGCTTGATGTTACACCGCTAAGCTTAGGTATTGAGACATTAGGATCAGTTTCAACAAAACTGATCAAGAAAAATACAACAATCCCAACGAAAGCCTCTCAAGTTTTCTCTACAGCTGAGGATAATCAGAGTGCTGTCACAATTCATGTGCTTCAAGGTGAACGTGAGATGGCATCTGGAAACAAGAGCTTAGGCCAATTTAATCTAACAGATATCCCTTCAGCACCTAGGGGAACGCCACAGATTGAGGTGACGTTTGACATTGATGCTAATGGTATTCTTCACGTAAACGCAAAAGATAAGGCAACCGGTAAAGAAAATAAAATCACAATTAAAGCTAATGGTGGTCTATCTGAAGAAGAAATTAAAAAAATGGAAGAGGATGCTGAAAAACATGCAGAGGAAGATCAAAAACTTCGTGAATTAGTTGATACAAAAAATTCTGCCGAAGCGATGATTCATTCAGTTCAAAAGACGATGACCGATCATAAGGATAAGGTCACCGATGAAGAAAAAAATAAAATTGAAGCTGCTATCAAAGAGCTTGAGGAAGCATTAAAAACTGATAACAAAGAAGAAATTGAAGCAAAAAATAAGGTTTTAGCAGAAGCTTCACAAAAACTTGGTGAAAAAGTGTATGCTGACCAGCAAGCTCAACAAGGTCAGACACCAGGCAATGAACAACAAGCGGAACAGAAAGAAAAAACAGTTGATGCTGAAGTTGTTGATGCTGAGTTTGAAGAAGTAAAAGCTGAAGACAAGAAAGAAGATAA
>JABBAU010000049.1:16560-22270 GCA_018607785.1 Methylobacillus sp. | reverse complement strand
GCTGAAGACAAGAAAGAAGATAAATAAAACCACTTTTTAGATAGGACAGTACTTTAAAAAAGTATTGTCCTACATTTATATATGGCAAAAAAAGATTACTACGAAGTCCTTGGATTAAGTCGTCAAGCATCAGATGATGAAATAAAAAAATCATTCAAGAAACTAGCGATGAAATATCATCCCGATCGAAACCCTGATAACCCTAAAGCAGAAGAAAGCTTTAAAGAAGCAAAAGAGGCTTATGAGGTACTCTCTGATTCACAAAAAAGATCTGCTTATGATCAATTTGGGCATGCGGGTGTAGATCAATCCGTTGGTGGGGGCGGAGCTCAGGGTTTTGGTGACTTTGGTGATGCATTTGGTGATATTTTTGGTGATATTTTTGGTGGTAAGCAAAGCCAGAGATCAAACGTCTATCGAGGAGCAGATCTTCGGTATAACATGGAAATTACATTAGAAAATGCCGCTAAGGGTACTGAAACCAAAATACGAGTTCCAGTATTATCAACTTGTAAAACTTGTAGTGGAAGTGGTGCAAAAAAAGGGACAGAGCCTGTCACTTGTCAAACATGTCAGGGTCATGGTCAAGTTAGAATGCAACAAGGTTTTTTTTCCGTTCAACAAACCTGTAATGAATGTCAAGGAACTGGAAAGGTCATCAAGGATCCATGTCAAGATTGTCATGGTGCAGGACGGGTAAAAGAATCAAAGACATTGGCTGTCAAAATACCAGCAGGTGTTGATGAGGGCGATAGAATACGTCTTAGTGGTGAGGGTGAGGCAGGTGTTAACGGAGGCCCGACGGGAGACTTGTACGTTGTTATTAGCCTTAAGGAGCATTCTATTTTTCAAAGAGATGGTGGTAATCTGCATTGTGAAATGCCAATTAGCTTTTCAACGGCAGCACTTGGTGGCGAAATTAAAATCCCAACCTTGGATGGCACTGCTAAAATTAAAATTGCACCAGAAACGCAAACAGGCGCGGTATTCCGTTTACGTGGAAAAGGTATAAAGCCAGTAAGGCAAAGTCAGTATGGAGATTTACACTGTCATGTTGTTGTAGAAACACCGGTCAAATTAAATGAAAGTCAGAAGAAGCTTTTAGAGGAGCTTGAAGTAATTAACCAAAAAGATAGCGACAAACATAGCCCAAGATCAAAGACTTGGCTAGATAAAGTTAAAGATTTTTTCTAAGCGGCTTTAAAAGGTACCCTTTTCTATCAGCTCTATTTTGTAACCATTAGGGTCTTCGATAAATGCTAGAACTAATTTTGATCCCATCATAGGACCAGGATCTCTAATAATATTTGCCCCCTTACCTTTTATTTCTTCACAAAACTGATAAATATCATCAACCTCAATGGCAATATGACCAAATGCATTTCCATGTTCATATTCACTTTTGTCCCAGTTATAGGTAAGTTCGATAACAGTCTCTTCAGTCTCTTTGCCATAACCTAAAAAAGCCAAAGAGAATTTACCTTCAGGATATTCTTTTTCTCTTAGAAGATTCATACCCAAAACTTGAGTATAAAATTTAATTGATTCCTCTAAATTATTAACTCGAATCATCGAGTGCAAAATTCTCATACTTAACCTCTATTTTAAAAAATTATGCTTCTGCTTTATTCACCAGTTTTTCATATTTAATCAGAAGATCTGATGATGATTCAACATTATTTGGATCCTTTGGTATACAGCTTACTGGGCAAATTTCTACGCATTGAGGCACATCAAAGTGTCCAACACATTCTGTACATAATTTAGGATTAATATGAAAAATTTCGGGTCCTTGATAAATTGCTGTATTAGGACATTCTGGTTCACAAACATCGCAGTTTATACATTCATCTGTAATCATTAATGCCATAATTTATCTTTTCAGTGCTTTAATATATGAATTGATCTCTTTTGAGATAAAGTTTGTTACATCTCCATTAAGGGATAATATTTGTCTTACGTTTGTTGACGAGATTTCTCTAACATTATTCGATGAAATGAGAAATATTGTCTCAATTGAATTGTTTAATGTTTTATTCATTAAGGCAAGCTGAGCCTCATTATCAAAATCGGATGTGCCTCTTAAGCCTCTAAGAATAAAATTAGCATCGTTTGCTTTAGCAAAATCAACCGTTAAACCTTTGTAAGATGCGAATGTAACATTCTGATATTTTTTAGCAATGATTTCGGCCATTTCTAATCTCTCTGTTAAAGAAAATACAGATGTTTTTGCATTGTCTTCAGATACAGCTATCTTTAGTTTATCAAATGATGATAAAGCTCTTTTTATAATATCTTCGTGACCCAACGTAAAAGGGTCAAAAGAACCTGGATAAATTACTATCATAAAAAAATCTATTTAATGTACTAAATGGAAGTATACCTTCCCTGCTCTAGAGGTTTTTATTATTTCTATAAAATTTTCTGGAAGTCTAATGTTAGTTTCAAAATATATAACACCTTTAGGCTTTAAAAACTTTCTAATAACATCGATTAGCTGAATAGAATTATCAAGGACAAACGGTGGATCAAAAAAAATGATATCAAAAAGCTCTGCATTATTTTTAATAAAAAAATCAGCATTAATTTTTTTAATTATGGCGTTTTCCGCATTAAGATTTTTTTTGTTCTCTAAAAGTTTTTGAAAAGTACTTGGGTTGTTTTCGATAAATGTACATGAGTCAGCATTTCTAGATAACGCTTCAAATCCCAGCGCGCCTGTTCCAGCAAACAAATCGAGGCAATTTTTATTGTAAAGGTCTTGTCCAAGCCAATTGAACAATGTTTCTCTTACCTTGCCAAGTGTAGGCCTTAACCCTTTAGCTTCATTAAATGAAATATTCTTTCTTTTCCATTTTCCACCAATAATTTTTACATTGTTATCTTTCATCAACTCCTACGATGACCGTCGAGAATTCATTTAAGTCAACTCGCTTTTTGAAAGCTGTTGTGATCTGACTTACAGTGACAGCATTGATTTTATCTGTAAACGTTTTCAAATAATCTAAGGGATAATTATAAAATGCCATCATTGAGACATAATTCATAATTTTTTTATTACTGCCAAATCTTAGTGCAAAACCTCCAGTAATATTATCTTTGGAAGCCTGAAGTTCTTTTTCACTTGGGCCCTTATCAATAAAATTTTGTATTGTATTTTTAACTAGGCTAAGCGCTTCACCAACTTGATCCTTAGAGGTTTGCAAAGCAACTTCAAAAGGCCCTTTCTTAAATAGTGGCATGAAATAACTATAAACACTATAAACAAGTCCTTTTTTCTCTCTAATTTCTTCAGTTAAACGCGACCCAAAACCACTTCCGCCTAAGATATGATTTCCAACATAAAGTGGGAAAAAATCTGGATCATTTCTTTTCATAATGGGTGTACCAAAATATAAATGAGCTTGTTTTGCAGGGTGACTTATTCTCACATCTTGTTTTGTAACTTTTTTTACATCTGGGATGTCTTTAATATTTTTGTTTATAGGTAATCCTTTAGAGAGTTCTTCAGCTATCGATTTTGCTTGTTTATTTGAAACATCACCTACAATCACAATAACCGCTTGATTGGCAATATAGTAATTACTGTAAAAGTTTTTAAGGTCAGTTGATTTGATTCTATTCAAAGAATCGATAGTGCCAGAACTTGGAAAACCATAGGGATGATTCCCATAAATAGATTTCATAAATTTTTTAGTAGCAATTGCCTCAGGCATGGTTTCTGCTTGTGAAATGTTTGCTACATATCTTTTGGTTTCTCTTGCCAGAATATTTTGATCAAAATCTGGTTTGTGCAAGACAAGTTTAAACAAGTCTATAGCTTTTGTTTTTTTATCTGAGAGCGTTCTCAGTGAAAAACTACTTTGATCTCTGTTAAAGTTACTTCCAACTTGAGCACCAATGTCAGCAAAGCTGTTCATTAATTCTTGCTCACCAATGCCTGCAGATCCGGAAAACATAAGATGATTTGTCATAGATGCCAAGCCATTCGTCTCTTCGGTATCCCTTACACTACCTGCAGTAAACATAATGTTTATATCAACAACCGGCAATTTATGACTTTCAACAAAGTAAACTCTTGATCCGTTCTTCGTGGTCCAATTTTTAATATCTAAAGCAGCATTTGCATATGAAGATAATAGTAAAAAACATAATAAAATTACTCTTTTAATGCACATGTGGCTTTCCTTTTTTTGGTTTGTTCATGTCTATTGGTTGAGGGTCTATTGTTACAACTGTTAAAGTGTCATCTGTAAAATATTTTTTAGCTACTGCTTGTAAATCCTTTGAAGTCACTTCTTTAATGTTACTTATATAATCTTCAAGGATTTCATGTGAGTATCCCATAGTTTCTAATTGTCCGATCTGCATAGCAGCATAAAATACTGAATCTCTTTGATAAACATCATTTGCAATCACGACGGTCTTTATTCTATTTAACTCATCATCGCTAACACCATCTTTTTTGATTTTATCTATCTCAGATTTGAGTGCATTTATCAACTGGTCAGTTGTAACTGATTCACTCGGTGTGGCATATAATTCAAAAGAGCTTTCGTTACCTCTATTTACCATTGAATAACCTGCACCAACGTCTACAGCAAGTCGAGAGTCTCTCACAATATTTTGTGTGAGTCTTGCAGAACTTGATTCTGAAAGTATTCCTACTAAAACCTCAAGCGCAAACTGATCTTTACCATCAACTGCTTCATTTTTATCTAGAGTTGGAGCTCTGTAGCCCATTTGAACGTAGGATAGCTTGCTAGGAGCTTTGAGAATTGATATTCTTGGTCCGTTTTGTTCCGGCTCTTGTTGAGGTTTTCTTTCAGGGATAGATATTGGAGGAATTTTCCCAAAATATTTTTCCGCCATTTTGAATACTTCTTCGGCTTTTACGTCCCCTGCGACAACTAATATAGCATTATTAGGGCCATACCAATTTTTGTACCATTCTTCAGCATCCTTATAAGTCATGTTTTCCAAATCGTTCATCCAGCCTACAATTGGTTTTCCATAAGGGTGTGCATGAAACATGATTGAATTAAAAAGTTCATTTGCTTGGGCTTCTGGGTTATCTTCAGTCCGCCACAACCTTTCCTCCATGACTACTTTGATTTCTTTTAAAAACTCTTCTTCTGAAATCACTAAGTTTTGCATACGGTCCGCTTCCATCTTCATTGAGATAGGGAGTTTGCTTTTTTCAAGTTGCTGAAAATAACAAGTATAGTCTGCGCCAGTAAACGCATTTTCTCTTCCCCCTGCAGCAGCAATGATTTCAGAAAATTCACCTGGCTTTGTAGTCTTGGTACCTTTGAACATCATGTGTTCTAAAACATGAGCTACTCCGGTCTTTCCATTAACTTCATCGAGGCTACCGGCTCGATACCATACTTGGGATACAACTATCGGTGCTCTATTATCTTCCTTCACAAAAATTTTTAATCCATTATCGAGTGCATGTTTATGCACGGTTGAATTGGCTCCCATCGGAATAAATAAGAGAAATACTAAGATTTTGAATAACTTCACGTTAAGTTCCTTTAATGTAAACATGGTTGATATATTTAAGTATAATCGACTTATATTAAACGAATAAGTTCGTATAACTTAAGAAGAATGAAAGATGTTTGATTTTTTAAAAAAAATAATTCAAAGAAAAGATAAGCCATCTCAGAAACCTAAAAAGGTCGTCACTAAAGAGAAGAAACCG
>JABBAU010000049.1:0-16460 GCA_018607785.1 Methylobacillus sp. | reverse complement strand
TTTGGTTTAGGTGAAAAATTAAAAGAAGGACTAACGAAAACAAGGGAAACATTAAGTGCTCAGTTCACCGATTTATTTACTAGTAAAAAAATTGATGATTCCTTTTATGATGAATTGGAAATGATATTATTAACTGCCGATGTAGGCATTTCTGCAACATCAATGCTAATTGAAAAAACGAAAGAGACAGTTAAGCAAGAAAAAATTTCGGACCCCCTAGAATTAAAAAAAATTCTTAAAAATCACCTTGTTGATTTACTAAAAAAAATCGAGCACCCCTTGACAATAACTGATTCTAGGCCTTTTGTAATTATGATTGTTGGTGTTAATGGTGCAGGGAAAACAACAACTATAGGTAAATTAACCAAAATATTTCAATCACAAAAAAAACAAGTTTTAATTGCTGCTGGAGATACTTTTAGAGCCGCTGCTGTTGAACAACTTTCAATTTGGGGTGAAAGAAATAATACGCAAGTGATAGCTCAACAGAATGGAGACCCAAGTGCTGTTATTTTTGATGCTGTGAATTCAGCAAAATCAAAAAATCTTGATGTCGTACTGGCTGATACTGCTGGAAGACTTCCTACACAAAAAAATTTAATTGATGAGATAACAAAAATTAAAAGAGTAATAGGAAAATGTCATTCTGAAGCACCTCAAGAGGTAATGTTGGTAATTGATGCAAATACTGGCCAAAATGCAATAAATCAACTCAAAATATTTAACGATGCTCTAAATGTGACAGGGCTTATTATTACCAAATTAGATGGTACTGCAAAAGGTGGTATTGTTGCAGCCATTGCGAAAGACCACCCTACCCCTTTAAGATATGTTGGGGTTGGAGAAAAAATTGATGATTTAAGGGTATTTAATGCCAAAGAATATGTAGAGGCGATGATTAAATGATTAGTTTCAAAAAAGTTTGTAAGAGCTATCCAGGAAGTCCAGAAATTCTTAAAGACATTGATTTAGAAATCTCTGAAGGTGAACTTGTTTTTGTAACAGGTCCATCAGGCGCCGGGAAATCAACTTTACTAAAGCTCATATCAGCGTTAGAAAAACCAAGTTCTGGATCCATCATTTTTGAGGGGCAAAGCCTTTCAAAATTTAAAAATAAAGATATACCTATTTTAAGAAGACGTTTTGGAATGATATTTCAAGATCACAAGTTACTTTATGATAGAAATTGTTTTGAAAATGTTGCACTTCCTTTGGAAATAAATAATATGTCTAAGGCTGATACATACAGAAGAGTAAGGGCAGCCCTTGATAAAGTAGATTTACTTCAGAAAGAAAAAATAATGCCTATTACTTTATCAGGAGGGGAGCAACAAAGATTAGCTATAGCAAGAGCAATAGTCTCAAGACCTTCAATATTAATTGCAGATGAGCCAACTGCAAATTTAGACAAAGAATACGCTGAAGAAATAATGAACATCTTTTATAGCTTTCAGCAAGTTGGGGTAACTGTAATCATCTCAACTCATGAAATACCTGTAACAAACATTAATTTTAAAAGATTACAGCTTAATGGAGGAGCTATTCAAAATTTAATAGGCCATGTTCAATTACCTTAATAATCACTACCAAGCTTTTTTAAGTGGATTTTCTCGATTCATAAATAATATCGGTGCATCTTTAATGATGATTATTGTCATTGGCATAACTTTATGTTTGCCAAGTGCAGGTCTATTGGTAATTGAGAATGCAAGTCAAATATCAAAAAATATTGAACATGAAGCTGAAATTAGTATTTTCTTAAAGAAAGATATATCAAAAGATCAAATTGATTTTATTGAGCTTAGCCTCAAGAAGAATAGTTTGGTTAAAAAAATTCACTTTGAGCCAAAGTTAATTGCTTGGGCAAAACTTCAATCTAAACTTGATGTTGAGATAGGTTCAAGTGTTTCAACTAACCCCCTTCCCGATGCATTTTTTATTTCACTTAATACGCTTGATCAAATCAAAATAGAAAAACTTATCAATAATCTTGATGGAATTGATGGTATTGATGACATTATTATTGATGGGAATTGGATTAAAAAGCTTAGGGTTATTCTATCACTTGGAAAATTAAGTGTGATGTTTTTGGCAATACTTTTAGTCATTGTACTTTTAGTAGTCATTGGTAACACTATACGACTACAAACTTTAACGTATAAAGATGAAATAGAGGTGAGTAAACTTATTGGTGCAACAAATGCATTTATTCAAAGACCTTTTATGTATACAGGCATGTTGTATGGTCTTGGTGGTGGATTGATTACAATTTCTTTATTAAAGTTGTCAGTTTTTGGGTTAAATAAAGCACTATTTAAGTTAGTTTCTGTGTTTGGAACAGATATCACCTTTAAAGGTTTACCCGATGAATATTATCTATATATTTTAATATTAGCAATGTTTGTTGGTTTAATCTCATCTTATATCTCTGCTAACAATTCGATACGAAGACTTAAAATTTATAAATAAAATACTGTTTTCATTGAACTTTATGAAAAAAACTAGCACTCATATATAAAGAGTGCTAAAATATAATTATGACAAATACATTTACATTATCGAAATATAACGTTACTGATAGTTTTGATTTATATCAGAGAGAAATTCGAGCTTTCCCATCATTGACTGCGGAAGAAGAATTTGAACTTGGTAAAAAACTAAAACATAACAATGACCTTGAGGCAGCAAAAAAATTAATTTTGTCTCATTTAAAGTTAGTTATCAAGATAGCTAGATCTTATAGTGGGTACGGCCTACCTGTATCTGATTTAGTTCAAGAGGGCAATGTAGGTTTAATGAAAGCCGTTAAAAAATTTGATGTTGATAAGGGGGTAAGACTTGTCTCTTATGCAATTTTTTGGATTAAGGCAGAAATTCAAGAATATGTTGTTAAAAATTGGCGTTTAGTTAAAAATGCAACCACTAAAGCCCAAAGGAAACTTTTCTTTAATTTAAGAAGTATGAAAAAAACACTTAAGCCATTAAGTGTTGATGAAATTCAATCTATTGCAAATGAGCTCAATGTTAAGGAATCAGATGTAAAGGAGATGGAATATAGAATGAGTGGCCAGGAATTAACCATCGATTACTCTGATGATGATTCTGACGATGATTCATTTAGACCAATTTCATATTTAGAAGACAAAGCGTTAAATCCTCACGATACACTCGATGAAAATCAAACTGAAACAAACAACTTAGAATTACTTAAAAATGCGATGGCAACTCTAGATGATCGAAGTGAATCCATAATTAGGGAGCGCTGGTTAGGCAATGACAAAGCAAAGACATTAAATAATCTAGCAAAGAAATACAATGTTTCAGCAGAACGTATTAGGCAGATTGAGAAAATTGCTTTAGAGAAATTAAAGTTGGTTATGAGCGAAGAAAGATAGAATCTATTCTTTCTGATAAAATAGCCATTTATTAGGCTGAATATGGCTAAAAATCCCACCCCTATTGAAATTAAGCTTCAACAAAAAACAAAGCTTTTGTACATTAAGTTTGATGATCAAACAGAATGTAAGCTCTCCTGTGAATTCCTAAGAGTTTATTCTCCCTCTGCAGAAGTTCAGGGTCACCATCCAAGTCAAGCAATTCTCCAGATAGGTAAAGAAAATGTAAACATCATAAAAATTACTCCCGTAGGTCAATATGCCATAAAATTACATTTTTCGGATGGTCATGACACAGGTCTTTATAATTGGTCATACCTTTATAATTTGGCGAAAAATTACGACCAATTATGGTTAGAATATATTATGAAATTAGAAGATGCTGGCGTTGAAAGAAAGGTTGATAATAGTGAGTGAAAAAACACATTTTGGATTTGAATCTGTAGATGAAAATATAAAAGCAAAAAAAGTAAAAAACGTCTTTGAGTCAGTTGCGAAAAGATATGATTTAATGAACTCCCTAATGTCTGGTGGCTTTCACAAAGTATGGAAAAGATACTTTGCAAAAATTTTAACATCTAAAAATAACTCAAAAATATTAGATTTAGCAAGCGGTACAGGAGATATTTGTATTGAGTTAGCTAATCAAAATAAAGATTTTAAAATTTACCATACTGATATTAATATTAAAATGCTTGAGCAAGGACAAAGAAAAATAATTGACCATGGAAAAATTGTTTCAAGTTTAGTTTGTGATGCTGAAAAAATTCCTTTTCCAACAAATTATTTTGATTGCGTAACCATTGCTTTTGGTCTTAGGAATATTACTAGAAAAGAAAAAGCTTTGTCAGAGATGCTCCGGGTGTTGTCTCCTGGTGGAAAATTAGTCATTTTAGAATTTTCAAAAATTTGGTCGCCTTTATCAAAAATTTATGACAATTTTTCATTTAATTTAATACCTAAGCTTGGAAAAGTATTTGCTAATGATGAAAAAAGCTATCAATATCTCGTTGAATCAATCAGGGTTCATCCTGATCAAAAAAAGTTAAAAGCAATGATGGAAAAAGAAGGTTTTGAGAAAGTTAGCTTTTTAAACTTATCAGGCGGAATTGTCGCTATTCATCAAGGGTATAAATTCTAATGCGAAGTTTAAAAAAAATAGTATTGAATCATATCTTTTCACAAAACGACTGGATGAGTTCAAAGTTAAAAAAATTTAAAGATAAAATCGTACTTATTAAAATCTCTGAAATCGAAATGTATTTTAAAATTAATGCTCAAGGCTTAT
Source organism: Methylobacillus sp. (assembly GCA_018607785.1). Lineage (GTDB taxonomy): Bacteria > Pseudomonadota > Gammaproteobacteria > Burkholderiales > Methylophilaceae > BACL14. Next base: position 11,777 of record JABBAU010000049.1, on the reverse strand, counting down.
TAGTTTTAACTGAAAAAGAAGTAATTCCCGATACTTCAATTTTTATGACAGTAAATAGTTTTTTCAATCAAATTATAAGCAATAAAAATAAAGATATAAGTATTCAGGGTGATATTGATTTAGCTAAAGAAGTATCAGAAATTCTTAAAAAAATAAGATGGGATGTTGAAGAGGACTTAAGCAAAATTGTAGGTGACGTAGCAGCAAATAGATTAGGAAGGATTGGAAAAAACTTCTTAAGTGGCAGTAAAAGTGCTGCGATTAATATTGCTGAGGCATTTAAGGAATACTGGGAAGAAGAAAATCCATTAATAGCAAAAAAATTTCGTGTTGAAAGGCTCTTAAATGATATAGACCTTATCAGCGAAGATGTGGATCGTCTTGAAGCAAAAATAAACAATTTAGCAGTAAAAATTTCAAAATGATTTTTTTTAGAATTATTTATATTATTTTTATTGTTTTAAAATTTAGACTAGATGAATTTTTAATCTTACGTAAAAAATTTTTAATACTTTTAATCTTTGTACCACTTAACCTTTTCAAATCTAAAAAAAATAATCGAGCTATTCGCCTAAGACTAGCACTTGAAAGTTTAGGCCCCATATTTATAAAATTTGGACAAATGCTTTCTACTAGAAAAGATTTACTTCCTACTGATATTGCAAATGAACTGGCAAAACTTCAAGATAAAGTTCCTCCTTTTAAATTTAAACAAGTTAAACAAACAATAGAGGACTCATACTCCAAAAAAATAACTTCAATTTTTAAAAAATTTGATGAGCAACCAATAGCAAGTGCGTCAGTTGCCCAAGTACATTTTGCTACGCTGAAAAATGGAAAGAAAGTCGCCGTAAAAATTCTTAGGCCAAATATTGCACATGAAGTTAAGAAGGACATTAAATTACTTCATTTGATTGCAAAAATTTTACATAGAATATGGGCCGATGGAAAAAGATTAAAACCAGATGAAGTGGTTTCTGAATTTGAAAAGCACACACAAACCGAACTAAATCTTCTTCTTGAGGCTGGACATTGTAGTCACCTCGGTGAGAATTTTAAAGATAAGAAACTATTAGTTGTACCAGCTGTTTTTTGGGATTATTGTCATGAAAAAGTGATGGTAATGGAGAGAATGGATGGAATTCCAATTAGTAATATTACCGAAATCAAAAAAAATAAAATTAATTTATCTGAATTAGCAAAAAATGGCGTAGAAATATTTTTCACTCAAGTTTTTAGAGATGGTTTTTTTCACGCAGATATGCACCCCGGAAATATTCAAGTGGCTAAAGATGGTAGATATATTGCTATGGATTTCGGAATTATGGGAACACTTAATGAGCAAGACAAACTTTACCTAGCTAAAAATTTTGCAGCATTTTTTAAAAGAGATTATCGAGAGGTCGCGAGAGTTCATATAGAGTCAGGTTGGGTCCCTAAACAAACATCTATCGACGAATTTGAAAATGCTATTAGATCAGTATGTGAGCCAATTTTTAATAAACCACTAAAGGATATTTCTTTTGGTAAGCTTCTTATCAGATTATTTCAAACTTCTAAAAAGTTTAATATGGAAGTACAACCACAATTAACAATGCTACAAAAAACTCTTTTGAATGTTGAGGGTTTAGGTCGAGAGCTTGATCCAAATTTAGATTTATGGGTAACGGCACGGCCTTTTTTAGAAAAATGGCTAAAAGAGCAAATTGGTCCTAAGAATTTTCTAAATGCAATTAAAAAAGAGTTTCCAAACTGGCTAGATGTCGCTCCACAACTCCCCATGCTTTTAAATTCTTATTTAAAAAATCATAATGAAAATTTGTACACAATTGATAAGAAAAATATAAATAAATCAATTCATGAATTAAAAATTAAACAAAATAGAATTTTAATACTATTGATAACGCTAATCTTATCTCTTATAGCTATTGTTATTTTATTTATCTAAATTAAACATGCCTCAAACTTGGCATTTATTACAGTAAAAGCTGGACCTTTGTGAAATTCTTATCTGAGATATTTTTTCATCACAATTAGTGCAAGGCTGATTCTCCCTTGCATAAACTTTGTGTTCATTTTGAAAATATCCACTTTGTCCATTTACACTATAAAAATCATTCAAAGTACTCCCGCCCTTTTTGATTGCACTTTGAATGACAATTTTAATTGACCTTACTAATACTTCAATTTCCTTTTTTTTAATTTTTTGGGATTTTCTTTGAGGCTTAATGCCTGCAAGAAAAAGTGATTCGCTCGCATAAATGTTTCCCACACCAACCACCACATTACTATCCATGATTGTACTTTTTATTAATTGTTTCTTTCTTTTTACCTTTTCATATAAGTAGCTTGCATTAAATTGATCTGATAGTGGTTCTGGGCCTAATGAGCTTAATAATTTATGTTTAAAAGGATCTTCATCAGTCCATATGATTGCTCCAAACCTTCTTGTATCATTGTATCTAAATATTTTTTTACTTTTTCCCATATTAAAATAAATGTCAATATGATCATGTTTAATCGGTTCTTTTTTCTCAGAGGCAATAGATATTTTTCCTGACATACCAAGGTGAATAATCAAATATCCACTTGAAAAAGCAGCAAGTATATATTTTCCTCTTCTACTTAATGATTTAAGCTCTTGTGATTTGAGTATTGTTTTTAAATTTGAATTTACGGGCCATCTTAGCGAATGGTTTCTAATCTTTACATCACAAACTTTGCCACTTATGAGGGGTGTTAAGCCAAGCCTCGTTACTTCAACCTCAGGCAATTCAGGCATTATTTTTTTTCTTTTACCTCAACATGAGGATTGAGCATCGTAAACCCTAAGTCGCCGGGAAAGCGATATAAAAGACCTTCATCTTTCCGATATAGATGAAGTTGAGGTGATTCTTGTATCTTATAAAATGTTATCTTTTTGTTATCATTAACAATGACATCAAAACTTTTATAACCTAATCTCGAATCCATTTTATAACTTTCAAGTGAAAGAGCTTGTAGTCCATCCCAGGAGACGCTTAACCATTCAACAATATCTTCCTGAGTGGTTTTAACATCAATTCCTTTAGTTGACCATTTACCATTTTTTTCAACAAGCTTTAACTGATTTTTTTGCCACTGCTCTAATCTTGACAAATTAAAACCTTGAATCAATTCATAGGGAGCAATGGGTCTTTTATCAATGAACTCTATTGGAACATAGGATGCAGTTTCAGAAAATAGACCATTCACAATGAATACATCGTTGTTATATTTAATGTATTGATTTTCTGAAATTGGATTATACGTACCAAAAATAAATTCTTGTTTGAGCATTTTTTCATCATTCAGAAACACTGCCTTCAGTTTAGGTTCATCAAGACCATATTTTTTTAAGTCATCAGTTTTAAGTTTTTCTGGGCTTTTTGCAGCTAAAAGGGATAAAAGTTGATAGATGTACATCTCATTTGCTCGCCCCTTGACTGGCGATAAAACTCTCCAATGACCATCCACAATTTTAAAATGGACCTTGGCTTTGGATGGGAAGTTTAGTTCGATTTCATCAAAATCAGAAAGTTTGTAGTTCGTTACCTCAATACCTTTCTCAACTTCTGGTTCTTGTTTACTGGACTGATATGCAAAAATACCAGCGCCGATCAATACAATTAGCAGAATTAAGTTAGTAACCCATTTATTAATCATTTTAAGCTTTTCTTCTTTTGAACCAAACTACAAAACCTAATACAAATAAACCAATTGGAATGAAGTATTGGAATGCATGAAATATTGTCCACGCAATAAACACGGATTTACTATCATTAGGGATGCTCACATTTATATCTTTTAGTGGCATTGGTTGGATTGTAATTAGCTGGTCATCTCCCGCTAACCAATTAATTATATTAATTCCAAGGTCGAGATTACCTCCAGATGTTATAAAAGTATTAGATAAAAATGATGCATTTCCAACTACAACTACTCTTTGCCCCTTTTCTCCATATTTCCTCTTAAGAGCAATACCAATGTTTATTGGGCCAGCTTTATCTTCACCTTTAACAAAATTAAATTTATCTTCTTTATTCTTTTTATTTAGTGGAAGCCATCCTCCAGTAGCAACTTCAATTAACTCACTGACTTCCCATCCATTTTCAAATGAATCTTTGGCATTTACTTCATGAGCATTTGAATAAATAGTTCTTAACATAAAATTTCTTGTAATGGGATGATCTCCATAGATAGTTGAAAAAGTAATATTCTCATCTCCCCCATATTCTTCAGATAGGGGATCTATTACAGATTCTTCTGAAACTTTTAAGCTGAGATAATTTGCCAGCTCATCAAGACCTTTAAAATCATTTTCATCAAGAAGCCAAAGTAAATTTCCACCTTGTTCAATATAATTTAATATTTTTTTCGCTTCAATATTGCCAACATTGACCTGGGGGCTTGCTATAATTAACATTGCGCCTTCTTTCGGTACTTCACTTAAGGCTGTCAAGTCAGGATTGGACAGTTTGAGTCCTTTATTTCGGAGTTGATCTCCAAATCCACCAAGATCATTTGTTTTTTTACCAATTAAGTTTTTTTCGCCATGCCCATCTAAATAAAGAATTGGTTTTTGATTTGTTCGAGAGAGTCTAACAAGAAGATTTGTAAATTCTTGCTCTGCGAAAGGTGGGGATATATGTTCAGTTCGCTTATTGTATTCAACCACAACCTCACCATCGTTTCTTATGCCAAGTTCTTGTAATAATTTTGGCTCTTCAATCGGATTAATAAATTTTATATTTATATCCGATTTGGCTCTTTGGTATTTTGCAAAAAAATCTACGATACTTTTTCTAAAATTTTCACTGCCATCATCATTAGATGCAAATATTGTAAGTTGTATTGGATCAGGCATGCTTTCAACAACTTCAATACTTCCTTTTGTTAAAACACTTCTGTTTGCTTGCGTCATATCTTTGACATAAACAAATTGTTTAGCAATGACGCCTATGACAAAAACTAACGATAAAAATAAAATTAGAAAGAAACTATTTTGCAGAGAGTATTGAAACCGTAATTTTTTATTTGTCTTCAATTTATATCATCCTCTCAATCTATCAGAATCAAGCCTTCTAACAGTTAATGTTAAGAAGGTAACAATGAAAAGCAAATAGTAAATAATATCTGAACTGTCGAACACCCCTCTTGTGAATGATTGGTAATGTTTTGTCATAGAAATATAGTTAAACCAATGACTAGGGTCACTTGCGAAATAACTACCTAAACCAACCATGGAAACAAGGGCAATAAATGTTGTGATTGCAGCAATGATCGGTTGATTTGTTAAGCTTGAAAAAAAGATTCCTAGTGCAGTAAAGCTCGCAACTAATAATATAAATCCAAAAGAATTTCCTATTAAATAACCAAAATCTATGTCAGCCCAAATATTTAAAGTTGAAAGCATAATAAATATATAGATAACTAAAATGCTTAAAAACACCACTAGCCCTAAAAATTTCCCTATAACTATCTCAGATAGCGAGATAGGAGCGCTTAATAAAAAAGGCATGGTTTGGCTTTTTCTTTCTTCACTAATCAATCTCATTGTTAACATCGGTGTAGTTACTGACAGAAGAAAAAGTGCTGTACTATAAATTTTGGATCCTACAAAGATTGTTACACCCACTCTTTCTGCAGGTCTAACAGCGCCAGACATAACCTCAAAATAACTATTCACGCCTTGCAAATAAAGAGTTCCAAATCCAAACATTAAAATAGACAAAATTATCCAACCCATTGGGGAAGCAAATAAACTTTTTAATTCTTTTCTAGCGACATTGATTATCATTGTGGTCTCACTTTTAACTTGTTTGCGTCAAGTTGACAAAGGTTTCTTCTAGGCTAGTTATATCCATATTGATATGGTAAAGCCCCCAACCCTCTTTTACTGACAAACTCACTATTTCCTCTGCTGGTAGGTATTTCTCTTTGAAATGAAGTCTAAACATCCCGTTTTCAACTTTCTCAATCTTATCAATTCCCTTTATTTTTTTAAGTTTACTCATGGGAGGTGCTTTTGATAATCCAACTAAAAGTTTATTACCTTTTCTTTGGGCTTTTAGATCTTCTATAGAACCATGAAATACCAACTGGCCGTTATCAATAATTTGTACACGGTCGCATACCATTTCAACTTCAGGAAGAATGTGAGTAGATATAATCACACTATGTTGCTTACCTATATCTCTGATTAATTTTCTAATTTCTCTAATTTGAATTGGATCTAATCCAACAGTGGGCTCATCGAGTATTACAATTTCAGGGTTATGAATAATGGCTTGAGCTATACCAACTCTCTGTTGATACCCATTGGACAAATTTTCTATCAATCTTTTACTCATGTGCGATAACCCACATCTTTCTTTTGCTGCCTCAAGCGCTTTTTTAATTTTTGAAGAAGGTACTTTATGAAATCTTGCAGCAATTGTTAAATATTCATTAACTGTAAGCTCCTTATATAAGGGCCTCATCTCTGGAAGGTAGCCAATTAACGCTTTTGCTTTTTTTGGTTCCGAAATAATATCAATGCCACATATTTTCACATCACCATTTGTTGGAGCAAGATTGCCCGTAAGCATCCTCATCGTTGTGGACTTTCCTGCGCCATTAGGTCCTAAAAAACCAAGAACCTCACCTTTTTTAAGTTGAAAAGAAACATCATTCACAGCGATATTTTTTCCAAAACTTTTTGTGAGTCCAGAAGCTACAATAGTATTTTCTATTTTCATATATTTGAAATAATTAAAAACAAATTTACTAAATTAATTGTTATAGGAGTGTATATTAAAAAAAAAGTTTAAAGAAGTAAAAAAGTTTATATATTTAATGAATTATCTTTTTAAATTTTAGTCACTCATCGAGTTATAATTGATAAAATTTTTAAGTATCAACCTATATGAAAAATACTTGCGCCATAGCTAATTTAAATCTCTTAAAATTATTAGTAACATTTGTACTGCTGTTTTGTTTTAAAGTTTCAATTGCTAACCAACAAAATAATTTTAATCCAAACTTACCACCAAAAATTACCCAAGCAAATGCAGAATTTGTTTATAAGTTTTTACTCGCTGAAATAGCTACCCAAAGAGGAGACTTTAATTCTGCTGGTCATCTCTATTTGGACTTGGCTAAACAAACCCACAATATTTCGCTTGCCGAAAGAGCCACGCGTGTCGCTGGGAATTCTAGAAATGGCCGTGTTGCACTAGATTCAGCCAAAGTCTGGAGTGAACTTGATCCCGATTCTGTTCAAGCACAGCAAATTTTAGCTGAGCTTTATATTACAAGCGGAAATCTTAGTAAAGCAAAACCAATTGTAAAAAAACTGCTTGAACAAGATGCCTACAGAGGTGAAGGTTTCTTGTACTTAAATTCAATACTTGCAAAAGTTGAAAATAAAAAAAATGCTCTTAGGTTTGTACTCAACATTGCAGAACCCTATCCTAATAGTAAAGAAGCCCATTTTGCTGTTGCTCATGCTGCTTATTTTGCAAACAATAAAAAATTAACTAATTCAGAATTAGCCAAAATAAAAAAAATTGATCCAAAATGGCAAACAGCAGTTTTGTTTGAGGGTTACATTATTAGTTTAGAGTCTCCGGATAAGGCTGCTAATTTTTATACAAGTTACTTAAGAAAGTATCCTGAGGCTGGTGAAGTAAGATTAGAATATGCAAAATTACTCACCAATCAAAAAAAGTATAGTTTAGCCAAAGATGAATTCCTTAAGATAGTTAATAGTTCACTTGCTTCTGCAGAAATAAGTTTTACTGTTTCTTTACTCGCAATTGAACTAGCTGATTTCGATCTGGCTGAAAAGTTTTTATTGCAAAGCCTCGAAAGAGGTTACCCTCAACCTGAACAAATATATATTTATCTCGCGAGAATAGAAGATACAAGAGGTAATTATACTGAGGCACTCACTTGGCTTAATAAAATAAAATCAGGGCCATTCTTTATTGAATCTAAAATTCTAATGGCTGAACTAATTGCTAAGTATGAAGGTAATGATCAAGCAATTGAAAGTTTGGATCAGTATACCAATTTGACAACAGAAGCCAGACTTCAATTATTCAGGGCAAAAATATCTATTTTATATTCTGATAATAAAGAAACAGAAGCCTACGATCTCATGAAAAAGGAAGAAGAAAACTTTAAAGGCTCTGCAGAATTTAAATATGATTATGCGATGCTTGCAGAAAGAATGGGCAATACAGTTCTTATGGAGCAGCTTCTTAGGGAAGCGATAAAGATTAAACCTGACTATGCAGTTGCGTACAATGCGTTAGGTTATTCATTTGCAGATAGAAACATAAAACTTGAAGAAGCAAAAATTAATATTGAGATTGCTCTGTCTTTAGAACCGAGAAATCATTACATTATGGACAGCATGGGATGGGTGCAGTACAGGCTTGGTAACATCGATGCAGCACTAGATTTTCTCAAAAAAGCCTACAGCATAAAAAAAGATCCTGAAATCTCTGCTCACCTTGGGGAGGTTTTATGGCACGCAAAAAAAATCGGAGAAGCAAACAGAATCTGGAACGAATCGTTAAAACAATACCCTGATAATAAGATATTATTGAATACAATAAAGAAATACCGTTAAATCTTTTTTTAAAAAAAGGATAATTAATGAAGTTTATTTGTATTGTTATATCATTTCTTCTTATAGGCTGTGCCTCCCTAGATAATACTCAAACCGAACGAATCACTTATAAAGAATATGAAAGCCAAATTAATAAAGAGAAATTCTCAAATTTATCACTTTCAGCCAAAATTACGCTTTTTATAGAAAAAAAAGGCTTTACGGGAAAACTTATTTGGTCAACAAAAAATAATGAAAGTAATATTTCAATTTTAAATCCATTTAACTCTACTATTTCAAAAGTCTATTTAAATAAAGAAAATAATTCTCTCCAAATCAGTAATTTATCAAATAACAAAAAGGAAATAGAAAGCAATATACGAAAAATTTTTGGCAATAAAGAAACTGTATTCATAATTGAGCAAATGATTATGAATCCCCCTGCACAATTGACTAATACCAATTTAGTCACTTTAACTTACAAGGACTGGGTAATAAATTATGAAGGAATTAAGAGTAAAGGTGAAGAAAGCTTTCCCAAATATATCGAATTAAATAAAAATGAGATTACACTCAAAATATACATAGTTGACTGGAAAATTGATTGAAACAAGACGATTTAACTAAACAAGGTTATACAAAATTTAAAGCGCCTGCAAAAATTAACTTGTTTTTAAGGGTGACAGGTGTAAGGGATGACGGTTTTCATGAATTACAGAGTGTCTTTCAACTCATTGATTTATATGATGATATCTATATAAAAATTCGAAGTGATACTCAAATAAATTTCATAAATGAATCCAATAAAATAATCCAACAAGATGATATTGGGCTCAAAGCTGCAAAACTTATCCTCAAAGATAAAAAGCTTGGTGTTGATATCTATTTAAAAAAAAATATTCCTATAGGGGCAGGCTTAGGCGGTGGAAGTTCTGATGCTGCAACAATATTGATGGCAATTAATGCCTTAGCTCATCTGAATTACACTAAAATAGAGTTAATGGAAATTGGATTAAGGCTTGGAGCTGATGTTCCATTCTTTATTTTTGGCGAAAATGCATGGGTTGAGGGAATTGGCGAGAGCCTTAGTAAAATTGATATTCCTGAATCTGTTTATTATCTATGTTATCCATCCTTTCCTATCTCTACTGAATCAATTTTTAAATCATTTAAATTGACAAAAGTCCCAATTACCTTGAAAATAACGACCTATTTTAGTGATAAACTTGAATTACAAACCAATGACTTGGAATATATAATCACTAAAAAATATATAAAGATGAAAGAATTATTGAATTGGATGAATAATTTCGGGTTTGCAAAAATTTCAGGAACTGGTTCAAGTGTTTTCATGAAAATAAATGATGCAAATCAAATTAAATTCCTTGATGAAAAAAAACCAATAGATATAAAAAGTTTTATTGTAAAAGGATTATCTACACATCCTTTTTACGATGTTTAAGTTAAGTGGGGAGTCGCCAAGCTGGTTAAGGCACATGGTTTTGATCCATGCATGCGAAGGTTCGAATCCTTCCTCCCCAGCCAATTATATAAACATAGGGGTGATTTATGAAAAACGATAATCTAATGGTTTTTACTGGGAATGCCAATAAAAATCTTGCAAAAAAAGTTGCCTCAAATTTAGGCTTAAAACTTGGTGAAGCTACAGTTGGAAGCTTTAGTGATGGTGAGACCATGCTAGAACTTCTTGAAAATGTTCGTGGAAAAGATGTTTTTATCTTACAATCAACCAGTTTCCCAACAAATGACAATCTTATGGAAATCATGGTGATGGTGGATGCTCTCAGAAGGTCTTCCGCTGCAAGAATAACAGCTGCTATTCCATATTTAGGCTACTCAAGACAAGATAGAAGGCCAAGATCAGCCAGAGTTGCTATTACTGCCAAAGTAGTTGCCAATATGCTTACAGGGGTTGGGGTTGATAGGCTTTTAACGATGGATCTTCATTCAGATCAAATTCAAGGTTTTTTTGAAATACCTGTTGATAATATTTATGCGACTCCAGTTTTGTTAGAGGACTTAAAAAAACAAAACTATGAAAATGCTGTAATTGTTTCTCCAGATGTTGGTGGCGTTGTTAGAGCTCGTGCGATGGCTAAGATTTTAGAAAGTGATTTAGCGATTATTGACAAAAGACGACCGAAACCAAATGTCTCAGAAGTTATGAATATTATTGGCGATGTGAACGGTCGAACATGTATTATCGTAGATGATATTGTTGATACAGCTAACACACTTTGTGAGGCAGCCTTGGCATTAAAGAAAAAGGGTGCAGAAAAGGTTGTCGCATATGCCACACATCCTATTTTTTCTGGGCAAGCTATTGAATCTATTCATGCTTCTGAGCTTGATGAAATTGTAATTACTGATACAATTACGCTTGAAAAAAATGCTACAGACTGCGAAAAAATTAGACAACTGTCAGTTGCCAAAATTTTAGCTGAAACAATAAAAAGGATTAGTCACGAAGACTCTGTAAGTTCTTTATTTATTGATTAGCAAGAATACTTAGAAATTTTACAATAACAATAGACCTGGTCGCGGGTCTATTTTAATTTTAGGAGTTTATGATGAAAATTGAAATTAATGCTGTAATAAGAGAGGCGAAAGGTACGGGTGCGAGCCGCCGTCTTCGTCATGAAGGAAAGGTTCCAGGAGTTCTTTATGGAGGAAAAGACGAAGCAAAAAGCATTGAGTTAGATGCGAAAGATTTATTTATGCAGTTTAAACATGAAGCATTTCATGCATCTATCTTAACTTTAAACCTTGATGGTAAAAAAGAATCTGTTTTGCTAAGAGATTATCAAATGCATCCAGTTAGGAATAATATCCAACATATTGACCTTCAACGAATTGATGAAAATAAAAAACTGAGTGTGAAAATTCCATTCCACTTCTTAAATGAAGATGTTGCCCCTGGTGTGAAACTTGAGGGTGGTGTTGTTTCTCACATAATGGTTGACGTTGACATATTATGTCTACCAAAAGACTTACCAACATATATCGAAGTTGATTTAATTAATTTATCAATCGGAGATTCCATACATTTATCAGATATAAAGGCTCCAGAGGGCGTTGAATTAACCGCATTATCGGAAGAAAACGATCCTATCATAACCTCTATCTCCAAACCTAAAGT
>JABBAU010000069.1 GCA_018607785.1 Methylobacillus sp. | reverse complement strand
CGACCCTCAAACCATCTATTAAAATAATCGAATGTGTTGAGCTTGTTCCACGAATGTTTACTGATGAGGTTTTACCAGGACCGCCATTATTAGAAACTTCTATTCCTGGCTGTTGTTGCAGTAGTTGAGGTAGTGATGATAGACCTGCTCTTTCAATTTCATCTGATGTAATTACGGTTGTATCAGCAATTACATTTTTTTCTTCCTCTGGAACTCTTAAAGGTGTGGTCACTTGAATATCTTCAAGTATTAAATCTGCTATGGCTATATGTGGCAAGGCCAAAAATAGTAGTAATGCTATTTTAAATTTCGACAACTTTTCTCTCCCTCATTTATCCTTCCCCGGATAAATACGTTTTATGAAAATGAATGTATTAAGAGAGTATTTATAAAATTGTAAAAATTTTTTGTAAGAAAAAGTCTTATCAACAAATATTGCCTCCCCGCAATACTTTCAAGCTAGTTTGATAAGGCCGGTCTCCAGACTTATGAGACTAAATATTTAACCTTCCCAGGAATCATCCCAGTGGTTGAATTGAATATCCATCCTCAATTACTGTTGCGGGGGCAGTGTAAGCATTTCACTAAACTTCCCGTTTAAACAATTAAAATAGAAAAATTAATTGTCACCTAAATCAGATGTCATACTACCATAAAGGAATTAACTTATAATCGATAATAGAAAGAAATTTTAATTTTTATTTAAAGGATTTTTTAGGATGACAAGAAAAGTACAATGCGTGAAACTTAATAAGGAAGCTGAGGGGTTAGATTTTCCTCCTTACCCAGGCCCTCTAGGAAATAAAATTTTTGAAAACGTATCTAAAGAAGCTTGGGCAGGGTGGCTTAAACATCAAACCATGCTTGTAAATGAAAATAGACTTAGCTTAGTTGATCCACAGGCTAGAAAATATTTAACAGAACAAACTGAAGCATATTTTTTTGGAGATGGAGCTGAACAGGCGTCTGGGTATGTCCCACCCAAATAATAATTTAGGAATTTAAGGTCTTTATAATTTTTTCTATAGGTTCATGACGAACGTCTTCACCGCTGACTGTGTAAATAACGGCTTCTGAAATATTTTTTGCGTGATCACCTATTCTTTCAAGTGATTTTGTAACAAATATCATTTCAAGCGACATAGAGATTGTTCTTGGATCTTCAAGCATAAAGGTCACGAGTTGTCGCATAAAAGATCGGTAATCGTCATCAACCTCTTCATCTTTCTTCAATACATTGATAGTGTCTTCTGTATCAAGTCGAGCAAAAGCATTTAATGAAGACTTGAGCATACTTTGAACGTTGGCAGCAATATTTTTTATTTCTTTAAACCTAGGCTTACTCATTCGATCACTTTCAAAAATTCTTATGGTTGCTTTAGCAATTTTAGCCGCCTCATCACCAATTCTTTCAAGGTCAGTAATAATTCTAAACATCATGAGAACATTTCTTAAGTCACCAGCTGTAGGTGACCTTTTAGCAATAATTAATGAAATATCCTCATTAATTACAGACTCTAGTGAATTAACTTCACTATCTCGATCAATGACTTCATTTGCTAATTTAGTATCTGACTCAATCATTGAAAGAACGCTATTACTAATTTGTTCTTCGACTATTGTGCCCATTTCTAAAAGTTTGGTTCTTATTCCACCAAGATCTGAATCAAATTGCTTATAAATGTGTTCTGAAGCCATGTTATTTCCCATTACTTAATTTTAATAATATTTTATGACAATAATATGAATATTGCCTAATCTTTTGAGTATGTTTTAACTCCATCACTTGTTCCTAATAGTAATATATTTGCAGGCCTACTTGCGAATAACCCATTAGTAACAACACCAACTATTTGATTAATTTTTGCTTCCATTGCAATTGGATCTTCAATTAATAATCCATGAACATCTAGAATTACATTTCCATTATCCGTAGTAAAATCCCTTAATTGTGGTTGACCACCTAATTTAGTTAACTCACGCGCAACATAACCTCTTGCCATCGGTAATACTTCAATCGGTAATGGAAATTTTCCTAATGTAGGGACATATTTACTTTCATCACAAATACAAATAAATGTTTTTGCATTGGCTGCAACAATTTTTTCTCTCGTTAAGGCACCACCACCACCTTTTAACATATGCATGTGCTCAGTAATTTCATCAGCACCATCGACATAAATATCAATATTGTCGACACTATTTAGATCAAACACTTCGATGCCATGTGACTTAAGTCTATCAGCTGTGGATTCACTGCTAGCCACTGCTCCCTCAATTTTGTGTTTTATTGCTCCTAGTGCATCAATAAAAAAATTAGCTGTGGATCCTGTCCCAACGCCAATAATTCCGGATTTAACATATTCAATTGCTGCATCCGCAACTTGTTTTTTAAGTTGATCTTGTGTGAGGCCCATTTTCTTAAATCCTTTGTTTTAATCAAAAATTATGGTTATATGATACACGTTGAACTGTTAATTGAGAATTTACTATAGCTATGAAAAACGAGTTTAAAGATAACATTGATAAAGCAAATGTTTATGATGCAGCTCTCAAAACACCGCTAGAGAAGCAAGTAAACTTATCAAAGAGATTTAACAACAATATTTTATTAAAACGCGAAGATCTTCAGCCAGTTTTTTCATTTAAGATTCGCGGTGCTTATAACAAAATGAAAAACTTAAGCGATGAGAGTCTTAAAAATGGGGTTATTGCTTGTTCAGCAGGTAATCATGCCCAAGGCGTAGCATTAGCAGCAAAAATTTTAGAGTGTAAGGCAACTATTGTCATGCCTAAAACAACTCCTTTCATTAAAATTAATGCCGTTGAATCACATGGTGCTAAGGTAGTCTTGCATGGAGAAACCCTTCATGAGTGCTTTGATCTGGCTGAAAGCATCCAAAAAAAAGATGGTTCAATATTTGTCCACCCATATGATGATATTGAGGTGATCGAAGGACAAGGGACAATAGCGAAAGAAATTTTAGAAGATTATTCTCGTCCAATTGATGCTATTTTTTGCTGTGTAGGAGGGGGTGGTTTAATTGCAGGAATAGCTGCTTATATTAAAGCAGTGAAACCAGAAATAAAAATAATCGGTGTTGAAGCGCAAGATGCGGACGCAATGACAAAATCTCTTAAAGCAAATAAAAGAATTGTTTTAGATACGATCAGTTTATTTGCAGAGGGTGCAGCATTAAAACAAGTTGGAGAAATTCCATTTAAAATATGTCAGCAGTATGTTGATGAGATGATTGTTGTTGATAATGATGAAATATGTGCTGCAATAAAAGATGTATTCGAGGATACAAGAACTATCTTAGAGCCTGCAGGAGCATTGGCAGTTGCAGGAGTGAAGTCATATATTAAAAAGAATAACGTTAATTCAAAAACTTTTGTTGCAACTGCATCAGGAGCAAATATGAATTTTGATCGACTAGGGTTTGTTTCTGAGAGGGCAGAAATTGGTGAAGAAAGAGAAGCCATTTTTGCTGTAACAATCGCAGAAAAACCAGGGGCATTTAAAGATTTTTGTAGTTTGATTGGAAAAAGAAACATAACTGAATTTAACTATAGATACTCCAGTGAATCCAGTGCAAATATTTTCGTTGGTATTGGCGTGCAAAATTTCGATGAATCCAAGGTACTGTTTGAAAAATTAAAAAAAGCTTCTCTTGATCCAATAGATTTAACTCATAACGAAGTAGCAAAGCTACATTTAAGACACTTAGTTGGAGGGCATGCTCCTGAGGCTAAAAATGAGGTTTTATATAGGTTCGAATTTCCTGAAAAACCTGGAGCACTTTTAAATTTTCTAAATCATATGGGACGTTGGAACATAAGTTTATTTCATTATCGCAATCATGGCTCAGATATTGGAAGAGTCCTAGTTGGAATGCAAGTTGACAAAGAGAGTAAAAAAGAATTTCATAGCTTTTTAGAAAAACTGGGGTATACCTATATCAATGAAACTGATAATGAAGCTTATAAAATGTTTTTAGGAAAAAATCATTTTTAATGAAATTCATGTTGATACATCCATTAGAAGATATATCATTATATTTTTGTGAAATCGAGAAAACTATGAAATATATTAAATTAATCTTTTTATCACTTTTTTTAGTTGGTTGTGGAGATGCTGATCGTGGTAAAGCATTTATTACGTCACAAGAGGGTGGGATTACCGTAATTGATCTAAACTCCATGGAGGTTACTGATCAAATTGATGTTGGTGCGGGCTACCCAAGAGGTATTGGTGTTACGGATGATGGAAAATATTTAATCACAGCCAATAAAGCTGATGCAAATCTATCAAAAATAAATTATGAAACTAAAGAAGTTGAAAACATTGATGTAGGAATAAATCCTGAATTTGTAAGAGTTTATAATAATCAGGTTTTTGTCTCAACAGAACCTTCTTCAAAAGGCAAACCCCCTGCAAAAGGTGAGATGAAGCATGACGATGACGATGATGATGAAGATAGAACACCTGCAAAAGTAGCCGTTGTTGATTTAAATGAAAATAAAAAAATTAGGGAAATTACAGCTGGACCTGAAACAGAAGGCATCGAATTTAGTCAGGATGGCTCAAAAATAATTGTAACGAATGAGGCTGATAATACAGTTACAATTCATGACTTTAATTCTGGGGAAATCGTTAAAACAATTGACGCTTCACCTTATGGACTGAGGCCAAGAGGTATCAAAGTTTCACCAAATGGACAATTCTATATTGCAACCTTAGAACATAGTGATAATTTTATTGTCATGGATAAAGATTTTAATCATGTCAAAACGGTTAAAACTGAACATGAAGTAGATGAAGGCGATAAGCATACTGGCAAGTCACCTTATGGGGTATCTTTTAACCAAAGCGGAGATAAACTTTTTGTTGCTGCTAGTGGGGGCTATAAAAAAAGAAGTACCCTAGAAGTTTATGATGGAAAATCATTTGAAAAAATTGATAGGATTAGGACTGAAGGCAGGAGATGTTGGCATTTCACTTTTACTCCTGACAACAAGGATATTTTATTAGCATGTGGCAGGTCAGATGAGGTATTGGTTATTGATGCGGAAAGTCTCGATATCAAAAAAAGAGTTCCGGTAGCTGGAATACCTTGGGGAATAGTGACTTATCCAAAATCAATTGGTAGTTTAGATCAAGCGAATTAAATTTCGTTTGTTATAAAATTCCATTCTTTTTCTAAGACGGGCGTAATTGATAAACGATTGCCCTTTCTTAGAATTAACATGCTTTCAAGTTCTGGGAAACTTCGTAATTGTTTGAGTTCAATCAATGGTAATTTTTTAACCAATGTTACGTCCACGTTAAGCCATCTTGGTTTATCAGGTGATGATGTAGGATCAAAGTATTTGTGACCCTCAATAAACTGAAGTGGGTCAGGATATGCAAGCTTAGCAACTTTCATTATTCCTACTATCCCTGGTTTTTCACAATTTGATTGGTAAAAAAATGCTAGATCTCCTAATGACATATCGTCTCTCATAAAATTTCTAGCTTGATAATTTCTTATTCCTTTAGTTGGAATCCACTTAACTGTTTGTTTCGGGCTTTTTTCTAAATCTTCTATTGTAAAAACAGAGGGCTCCGATTTCATTAGCCAGTAGCGCATACTTAAGAGTTCCTTAATTATTATTTTCTTGTTATGGTTAGTTTAGATTTTAATACAAGAGGTCAGATGATGGTAAAAAATGTTTTAGGGAATAAATTAGAGGTTTGTAGTTTGGAACCGCTTACAGGATATTTTAGAGATGGTAATTGTTCTCATTGTGAATCCGACAGTGGGCAACACACATTATGTGCTGAAATGACAGAGGAATTTCTAAAATTTTCACATCAGAAAGGTAATGATTTAATAACCCCCCGCCCAGAATTCAATTTTCCTGGACTAAAAGCAGGAGATCGGTGGTGTTTGTGCGCAAGTCGATGGCTTGAATCAGCTGATGCAGGGAATGCTCCCGCAGTAATTTTAGAGGCTACTCACGAAAAAGCTTTAGATATAGTTGAATTGAGTGATTTAAAATATCACGCCAAGTTGTAATTTTTTGATGCTGCCTAGATTAGCATCCAGAACCAAGGGTTCAGGTGGTAATAGACTAAGAAGCTTTAGGTTCACACGCCAAGAGCCCTTAAAAGGTAACCCAATCGTGTGTGATCACACCACATTCTGATTGACTAAAACCGATGCTATAGACTAGTTCAAGGAATAAATAATCTAAGCAACATCAAAAAAAATTAAATTTTAACTTTCTAGTGCTTTATCAACTAACGAAGTTAAATTTGAAATCTTTTTCTTGTAATCAACTATATGGACGCTTGAAGTTACATCATGGTTCAAAAATTCATGCGTTATATTTAGTGCAGCCATAATAATAGTTTTGTCTACGCCAATAATATTTCCTGTTTTCTGCACCTCTTCAATTTTATTTGCTAGATAAGTTATTGATTTCTGCAGATTCGCCTCTTCTTCTTCTGGGCATGCAATCGTGAAATCTCTTCCTAAAAGTTTAATTTCAACTTGTTTCATAATTTAATTAGGGAGTTGTCCAAGAAGGTTCTCAATTTTCATTGTAGCTTCACTGATTTTAGCTTTTAAAGCTCTATTTTCCTCTTGTAACATTTCTACAGAAGGTTTTATTTCACTGTTTTCTTGCCTTAGCGAGGTCACAGCATCAACTAATTCAGTTAATTTATCCTCGAGCATTTTTATTTCTTCATCCATGTATTAACTATAATTTAATTCACAAAGGCTATCAATGAAAACTTCCATCACTTTTTTTGTTTTTTCGCACGAGGATGAGCTTGATCGTAAGTCTTAGATAAATGTTGAAAATCTAAGTGAGTATATATTTGAGTGGAGCTAATATTTTCATGACCTAATAATTCTTGAACAGCCCGTAAATCTTGGCTAGATTGCAATAAATGAGAAGCAAAGCTATGCCTAAGAAGATGTGGATGGATATTTTCAGAGAGCCCCTGTTTCTTTGCCCAAAATTTCAAACGATACTGAATAGCTCTTTGAGTCAGACTTTTTGCTTTATTGGTTAAAAAGAGTATCGAAGTATCATTTATGTTTTTCAGTTGGGCTCTAACGTTTATCCATTTCTGTAAAGATTGAATAGCTTTATTTCCAACTGGAACTATACGCATTTTTTTTCCCTTACCTAGAACAGAAATAATTTCCTCTGAAAAATTAATATCTTCTAATTTTAAATTTACAAGTTCAGATAATCGTAAACCAGAAGAATAGAATAACTCTAAAATGGCATGATCTCTTAATGAAATAAAATCATCACCCTCAATTTCCACTAATTTTATTGCTTGATCCACAGAAAGTGTTTGAGGTAATTTTTTCTTCTTTTTTGGCGCCTTTACCTCCATGACTGGATTATGCTTAAATTTGTGCTGATCAATGAGAAAAACAAATAGACTTTTCCAAGACGAGATAATTCTAGATAAAGAATTACTGCTTAGCCCTTTTGCATGAAGAGATGAAATACTCGTTCTGATATTACTTGTTTTTAAACTTGAAAGTGACACGCCCTTATTAAGTTGCATTAACAAATTAATATCTCGAAAATAATTTTTGACAGTGTGTTCACTTAATCTTCTCTCAAATAATATAAAATCTTTATAGGTTTTAAGATAATTTGAATCGTTCATAATTTAAAACTAACTATATTCATCAAGATTAACTTCTCCCTCAAAACTTACCTTAGCAGTACCATTTAAATTTATATTATTTTTCATATCCCAATCAATTTGAACAAGACCCCCATCCATATGAACATTCAAAGGAGATTGCAGATTTTTTTTTGATATAGCAACCGCACCCGCAGCACACGCTCCTGATCCACAAGCTAATGTAAAACCACTCCCCCTTTCAAAAACTTTTAGCTGGATAGAGTTGTTATCAATTATTGACATAAAGCCCACATTTATTCCATCCTTCCAAGACCTTTGTATATCAAGTGCTATTTCATGATATTGATCTTCCAAAATGTTATTTTCAGACAAATTTATGACTGCGTGAGGATTTCCTATTAAAACATGATAGTAATTAATTCCATTTCTATTTATGATAGCTTTGATATCGGGAGACCCCATATCAACTTTAATCATACCTTTTGCATTTTCTGACAAAAAAATAATGCCTGATTTTGTTTCCACGCCAATACTTAACTTGTCTGATAATTGATAATTTTTTATATACCTATAAAAACATCTTGCTCCATTGCCACACTGCTCTACCTCACCTCCATCAGAGTTAAAAATACGGTATTTAAAATCAGCATTTTTTTTACTACTATTTTCAAGAATTAATAATTGATCAAACCCAATACCAAAATGACGATCAGCCAATCTTTGGATAATTGGTTTTGTTAAATTAAATTGACTTTTTCTTTGATCAACAACAATAAAGTCATTACCTGTCCCTTGCATTTTTGTGAATTTCATAGGTATCTTTTCTAATATAATTTTGATATTCTAGCCCTTTTTCAAAGTTTAGCTAACAACCAATTGGATACCAATGAAAAATTACTTATTTACATCGGAGTCAGTTTCAGAGGGACATCCTGATAAAGTTGCTGATTTAATTTCCGATGCAATTCTTGATGCAATTTTAGAGCAAGATCCCATTGCTAGAGTTGCTGCTGAGACACTAACAAGTACAAATTTAGTTGTGCTTGGGGGAGAAATTACTACCACAGCGAAAGTGGACTATGAGAAAGTTGTGCGTGATACGCTAAAATTTATTGGTTATGACAACATTGACTATGGAATTGACTATAAAACTTGTGAAGTTCAAATAAAATATGGAATTCAATCCCCTGATATAGCGCAGGGAGTTGATGGAGCTTTTGATGATCCTTTGGACCAAGGGGCTGGAGATCAAGGGCTTATGTTTGGTTTTGCATGCAGCGAATCTGAACAATTAATGCCTTTACCAATACATCTTGCGCATCGTTTGGTTGAGAAACAATCAGCTCTCAGGAAACAAGGTATTTTGAATTGGTTGAGACCTGATGCTAAATCACAAGTTACAATGAAATATGTAAATGGAAAACCGGAAAGTATAGATACAATTGTTCTCTCCACTCAACACTCTCCGGAAGTATCACTCAAGGATTTAAGAGAAGCAGTAATTGAGGAAATCATCAA
>JABBAU010000065.1 GCA_018607785.1 Methylobacillus sp. | reverse complement strand
TAATTAAATTTATTTTTCTAGGAGACTTCGAAGCATCCAAGCAGTTTTTTCATGCACATTTATTCTTTGGGTAAGCATATCTTCCGTGGCCTGATCACTCGCTTTTTCGACTGTGCTATAAATACTTCTAATGGTCTTAATCACTGTTTCATGTCCTTCAACCAGTTGAGCAATCATCGCTTCTGCTTTTGGTGGATTTGAAGGCGCATCATTAACTGATGAGTATGCAGAAAAATCTTTATACGATCCAATTGCAAATTGATCTAATGCTCTTATCCTCTCAGCGATAACATCAACTGAATTCCAAAGCTCGGTATATTGATCCATAAACATCAAATGCAATGTATTAAACATTGGCCCTGTAACATTCCAATGGAAATTATGGGTATTTAAATATAGTGTATAGGTATCTGCCAAGAGCTTAGAAAGACCTTCAGCAATTTTTTTTCTATCTGCGTCATTTATACCAATATCAATTTCTCTTTTTCCTAAGCTCATTTGAGACTCCCTCTGAAAATATTTATTGTACTGTTAGAAGAGTGGTATCAACTTTTTTAACACCTTCAATAGCCTTTGTTACTTTAATTGCAATATTAGCAGCTGATTGTGTGACTATGCCCATTAGGTAGACAACACCACTTTCTGTATAAATTCTTGTGTGAAGTTTTGATACACCTTCAGTATCAAGAAGCGCCGTAACTACCTTGGCTGAAATTTCAACATCGTCAGCAATACCTGAAGTTGAGTTGTTAGGTCCGACTGTCATTCTGTTATAGACAGCCTTCACATTCTCAATTTTCTTAACTGCTGAAAGTATCTGATCGATGATTGCCTGATTAGCTGCCTGCCCAGTTACCAAAACTCTTCCTTCATACGCATTACAACTCGCTCTAAATTCACCTTCTATGTCAGAAAAATCACTGATGCAAGCAAAACCTATTTTTTCATCATCATACTGCGTTGATAAATCTCTTTTATCTCCAGCCGCACTTATCACAGTCGTACACCCCTGAAGAAAAATAGTCATCGTTAAAAAAAGAAATGCAAAATAACCTCTAAGTGAGCACATAAAATACCTATATATAAAATTAATAATTACTTTAATTATATATTTTTAATTGATACTTATGTCGTAGTTATGACGCTTGGTTATGATTTATTTTTTGCATTATGGCAATTCTTTCATCGACCTTATGATCTAGGACTAAAAAAAGGGTAATAACTGCAAAACCTATAAAAATACTTTTTATGAGGTATTTTTTTATCATGACTTAAGTTCCTCTTTTGATGGCTGTAATTTTATTTTTGATTCACGAATAGAGATATCATTTAACATTGAAGATGCTTCAATGACGCCCAATGATGATGCTCGTTTGAACCATTGATTTGCAGCAATATCATCCTTTTCTACCCCATTGCCATTTTTATAAATCAAGCCAAGATGATAATGCGCTTGCGGTAAGTCTTTTTTTGAGGCTATTTTAAAATATTTAAATGCGATAGATGGATCAGTAGGAACGCCTAAGCCATAGTAATATAAAAATCCTAGGTTTAAATCAGCCTCTGCTATGTCAGCTTGAACCGCTTTGAGGTAATGTTGCCTTGCTAAAACATAATCTTGCTGAGTACCTCGACCATAATGATGCATTAATCCCAAATTAAACTCAGCTTCTAAAACATTTTGATTTGCAGCTTTTAGATACCAGCGATAAGCTTTTTGTAAATTTTGCATTTCGCTTGGGCCATAATGTAGTATTTGAGCAATATTAAATTGTGCTTCTTTCATGCCCTGCTTTGCTGCAAGCTCATAAAGCATTGCGGCATAAGAAAGATTTTTATTTACCCCTAAACCATAGTGATACATTTGCGCTAAATTATACTGAGCCTCAACAAGTCCTTCCCGAATCTCTTTGCATTGAAAACGATCCAATGAAACTTGTTTTCTTGAAGCTTTCTCAAACCATACAAATGCACTTTCAAAATTCTTTGGTCGCCCAAGGCCATATCTTTCTATCAACCCTAAATTAAATTGTGCCTCTGGGTTATTTTTCAAAGCCGATTTATAATAGTAATCATAAGCTTCCTGATAGCTCACCAATCTTCCTTTACCGTAATGACTCATTAAGCCAAGATTAAAATTAGCCTCATGTATACCGTTTCTTGCGGCTTTTTTGTATAGCGCTATAGCTTTAGAATAGTCCTTAGTAAGGCTTTTACCAGAAAAAAACTGGTTCGCTCTGTCTAGTTGTGCATTAGCTATTTGATTTTGCGAGGGAATATTCCCAAACCCGATGAATTGACTTTCTTTAAACCACTTGTGCCAAAAATCACCATCATGACATTTTTCTTCTGAATGGCTTGTTAAGGAAAACATTAATAATTGTGCGAACGCTAATAAAAGAACTTTAATTTTCATACCCCACCTTTAATATATTAATTAATAGGAGGTAGACGAAAAAAAAATTAATTGTCAGGGTTTAATTTATTATATTAATAAACTAAACCTTTTTTTATTAAGTACTCCATATTTGATTTTGCATCTTCATTTCCAAGCGCGGATGATTTTTTGTACCACTCATAAGCCTGAAAATAGCTTTGCTCAACATTAATTCCAAGCTCATACATAAGGCCTATATTGAATTGAGCATTTGAATCGTATTTATTTGCTAATACTAAACACTTTTCTAAGTTCAGAGTTATATTGTATGAACATAAATTATCATTTACGTCTTCCGGTATGGTTTTTTCATTATCCTTTGGTGCGTAACGCGACCAAAATCCGGTAAAACCGCCATGTTTATCAAAATGTTCATCCCAAAAACTTTTATCATTTTGTTCAATATCTTTTGTTATTTTATCTGTCGTCTCTTTTGCAAGCACAATATGATTTAATTCCTCAGAAATAGACACAACCCCGTCATAGGTCTTTTTAGAAGCATAGACAAAACCTGTACCTAAAATAACAACCAAAAAAGCCTTAAATTTATTTTCAAAAAAAGATGCCCACAGATTTTTTACAGGAGTTTTATGCTTTTTCTTTTTTATAGCCGCTCTAATATTTTGGTAAAAAGGTTCATCACGATCAGGAATTTTATTTTCAATTTTTTTATTTTCGTCTAGCCAGGCTTTTCTGAGTAAACGGGCCTCAAGCCTTGTCTTAGAATCCATGCCACGCACAACAATTCCCTGAAGCGTATTTATCCAATCTTGTAATATTTTTTGTTCTTTATTTTTCAAATTTATTTCTCATCTATTTCGTTACATATCTCTAAAAATGGTCTAAACTTTTTTCTGCACTGACTCATAAATTCTCTCGTGGCGCCATAAGACCTGCCGATAATTAATCTGATTTGTTCAGTGTTTAAGTCTTTTAAAATAAATTCTACAACTTCTGCATGTTTAGGTTCTTTTTCACGAAATATTTTAAGCTGCTCTTGCACACAATCAGTTAAAGTCTGATTTTTATCATATGTTTTTTGTTCATAAGCTTGATCTTTATTTTCATCAAGAGGAACCTCTCTATTTCTAATGAGCATCCTTCCCTGATCATTTATCATGTTACGAAAAACTTGATACATCCACGTTCTTGCAAATTCAATATTTTTTATTGAATCTGATTTCATACAAAGTTTATCTATGATGAATTTTTGCACTAAGTCTCTTGCGTCTTCATAATCAATTCCACTTTTCATCGCAAAACCGATAAACTCTTTTC
The DNA here is from genome assembly GCA_018607785.1 of Methylobacillus sp. Taxonomy (GTDB): domain Bacteria; phylum Pseudomonadota; class Gammaproteobacteria; order Burkholderiales; family Methylophilaceae; genus BACL14. Next base: position 5,599 of record JABBAU010000065.1, on the reverse strand, counting down.
TAAATCCATATTTTTCAAAAAGTTTCAAAGCCTCATCACTACGGTTATCGACAAGCAATCGAACAATTTCAGTTGCTTGATGACCTTTTGATGGCTTTTCTTTTGTCATTTACTTCCTCCTCTAAGTAAATTACGCTAATTTAATTAATAATCATAGGCTTGTTGTTTTTACAATGCCCTCACATAACTCTTGTGCTTTTAATTTTGCAGCTACATAACCATTCAGACTAAATTCGTCCGATGGAACATCAAAGTATATTTTATGCGGGTTTGTTACCTCAATTTTAATTGTATTGAAATATGCCATCAGTGAGTCGAACATCCTCCCTTGAACAAAATTTCCAAAGAAAGCTATTTTGAGTGTTGCTAAATCAAATACACCTACTAAGTCAGTATTAATAATCGCTGGATCCTCACCTTCTGCTTGTGGGAAATTTACGCGCAAATCAATACTATCTCCCTCAAAATTATACAAACGATTCTTATTTTCTTTTTGAGTAGACAGCGATGTTGCTAGAATATCTCGGTCACAATTTCCAGCTTTCTTTATCCATCCAAAGCGATGGCCATGAACAACCTTTCCATGTGTACTGTAACGAACAAGATTTTCATACCTTTCTACCTCCCAATCTTCGTATACATTATTTTCTGCCTTTTGTTCAATGTTGCTATGTTGGTTTTTATTATCAATGCTGTTGGCTGAGATAACATTACAAAATAAAAGCATTATCATTATTGAAATTACATTAATTTTTTTCACAATTTTCTCCCTTTTATCGGTGGCTAGATTTTCGCACTAGCCCGGCGGCAGAAGAAGAACAGGAGGAGGAAATTCCTCTGCAATTTTTACTAAATTATCTTTCCTGAGGTAATCACCGTTTTTTTATTTGTTGAATGGATTAAATAACAATCTAAATAACTTCTCACTTCACTAACAACTGCATCATCCAACTTATTTGCTATGGCATTCAATGAAGATTGGCCAAATGTTCGCATAAACTCTGAAATGCCGAGTTTTTGCTTTTCTCCGTATTCAAGTAAGAGATTCTGTATTTTTAATGGTAATTCACCTGTTTGGTAAGATTTTTTTGAAATAGACATATTATTTCCTTGATTTTGTTTAATAGTTAGACGAGGGAAACAAAAATTGTCAGGATTTTTTTTAGTAAAAATTTTATATGTTATCTTTAGTATTTGATAAAACTTGAAAATTAATATCTATGCTTCAATCAATAGAAATATTTGTTAGCCAACTGGCTGGCTGGATGTGGGGTGCCCCTTTATTAATACTCTTATTTGGCACGCATATCTTTCTAACATTTCAACTAAAAGGCATACAATTTAGAACCCTGCCCCTCGCCTTTAAAATTGTATTTAGTAAATCTGATCAAGATGGTGACATTTCACATTTTTCAACTCTAATGACAGCACTTGCTGCAACTGTAGGTATCGGGAACATAGTTGGGGTTGCCACAGCTATCACATTAGGCGGACCTGGCGCTATTTTTTGGATGTGGCTAACAGCACTTTTTGGGATGTCGACAAAATATTCTGAAGCACTCTTAGCGGTTAAATATCGAGAAAAGGGTCCTAATGGAATGCGGGGTGGGCCTATGTATTATATTGCCAAAGGTGCAGGCCTACCTTGGTTGGGCTCAATTTTTGCCGTTTGTACTTTCTTGGCTGCATTTGGGGCAGGCAATATGGTTCAAGCAAATGCAACCGCATCTATCTTCCTAAATGTTTTTGATATTCCTACCATGTGGACTGGTGGAATTTTAGCGATTCTTGCCGGATTAGTTATTGTCGGTGGAATAAAGTCCATTGGGAAATTTGCCTCATTTTTTGTTCCCTTCATGATCTTAATTTATATCAGTACAGTTTTACTTGTCTTGATCTATCGATTTGAAGAGATACCTAATGCTTTTGCTTTAATTTTTAATCATGCATTTAATGGACATGCAGCAACAGGTGGTTTTGTCGGTGCAACACTTGCTGCTGCCATTCGCTTCGGCGTTGCACGCGGTTTATTCTCTAATGAGGCAGGACTTGGTTCTGCACCTATTGTTGCAGCAGCAGCTAAAACAAATGATCCGGTTAGGCAAGCTTTAGTTAGCATGACAGGTACATTCATCGATACGATTGTTGTATGCACACTCACTGCTTTAGTAATTTTAACAACGGATGTCTGGACAGAAGGCATCAGCGCAGCGGACTTAACAGCTAGGAGTATTGCTGCCACTCTAGGTAATAACGGCGCAACCATTGTTGCCGTTTGTTCTGCCCTTTTTGCTTTTTCAACACTCATTGGTTGGAGTTATTATGGAGAAAAAGCGATTGAATATTTATTTGGCACTAGCGCAATCAATCTTTACAAAGTTGTTTTTTCACTTCTGATTTTTGTTGGTGCAACCATGAGTTTAGACTTTGTCTGGAATTTTTCAGATGTCATGAATGGCATGATGGCCATTCCAAATTTAATTGGTATTTTATTGTTAGTTAAAATCCTTAAATCAGAAACCAATAGATATTTTAAATAAGCTCTGAATTAAATTTTTTAAACATTAATCACGCCCTTAGATAAATCAACTTCTTTTAAGAAGCTTAATAAACCAAAAATTAAGAAGGCCATTGCTAAAATAAATAAGATTGTAATAAGTTGATCAAAATTAAAAAGTACTTCTGTTGCAATAAAAATCATAGCAATTAATACACATATCAAGAGTGCAGAAACTGTTGTTAATGCAATTGCCCAGTGTGTCCACTTAGATCTTTTGATGAGGAACTCTATTTCTTTCTTGTGTTCCTTATTAAGCTTTTTGGATCCCTCCTTTAGAATTCTATATCGATCGACGATTCTTGAGAGCCGTGTCGACATAACAGCTAAAATAGCCCCTATACCCGTTAACAAGAATGCAGGTGCAACCGCTAGTTGGATTACTGTAGCAATTTCTGTAAATTCAATCATATTTTTTCATCAAAACCTTATTTTATCATTCTATATATAGTTATTATGTCTTAGTGAAGGTAAATTTTTGTTTTGAAAATCCAACCTCTACTTTATCTTTGGCGATAAAATCTCCTGCAAGAATTTTTTTGGCTAATGGATTTTCTATTTCAGATTGAATTGCTCTTTTCAATGGTCTTGCCCCAAATGCAGGATCAAATCCGGCTTCAGCAATTTTTTTAATCGCTTCAGAATTAATCTCAAAATCCATTTCCATCGCAAGTAACCTTTCACGAAGTTTTTCTAATTGAATTTTAGCAATGGACTGAATATTTTTAGCTTCAAGTGAATGAAATACTACAATTTCATTTATTCTATTTATAAATTCAGGTTTAAAGTAATTTTTCACCTCACCCATGACAGCAAGTTTTAAAACTTGATAATCTTCATCTGCTTTTGCTTGAATCATCTGAGAAGCAAGATTGGATGTCATAATAATGACTGTATTTTTAAAGTCGACAGTTCGTCCTTGACCATCTGTCAATCGACCATCATCCAATACTTGTAATAGGACGTTAAAGACATCAGGATGTGCCTTTTCAACCTCATCAAGTAAAATTACACTATAAGGTTTTCTTCTCACTGCTTCAGTTAAATAACCCCCCTCATCATAGCCTACATACCCTGGAGGCGCCCCAATAAGCTTAGCTACAGAATGTTTTTCCATAAATTCACTCATATCGATTCGTATTAAATGATCTTCTGAATCGAATAAAAACTCAGCCAATGCTTTTGTTAATTCAGTTTTCCCCACACCTGTAGGCCCAAGAAATAAAAATGAACCGTAAGGTTGATTTGGGTCACTTAAGCCCGATCTTGATCTGAGGATTGCATCAGAGATTGTGGTCACAGCTTCATCTTGACCTACCACACGCTGATGAAGTTTCTCTTCAATATTTAAAAGCCTATCCCTATCTCCTTGTAACATTTTAGAAACTGGAATACCTGTAGCACGACTGACAACCTCTGCAATTTCATCAGCCCCTACCTCAGTAACCAACATCCTTGGTTTTTTACCTTCTTTATTTTCATTCTTTGTTGCCTCTTTCAATTGAGACTCTAATTGCGGCAACTCACCGTATTGTATTTCAGATACTGCCTGCCAATCTCCAGCACGATTTGCACTGTCCATCCTAAGTTTAGCCTGCTCAATTTTTTCTTTAATGTCATGTGTGCCGCTTAATAAGATTTTTTCAGACTTCCAAACCGCCTCTAAGTCATTAAATTCTCTTTCACTTTCTTTGATATCGTGTTCAATTGATTTCAAACGCTTTTTTGAAGCTTCATCTTTTTCTTTTCTAACAGCTTCTTTTTCAATTTTTAATTGAATTAATCTTCGCTCAAGTTTATCAAGCACTTCTGGTTTTGAATCAATTTCAATTTTCACTCGAGATGCGGCTTCATCAATTAAATCAATTGCTTTATCAGGGAGAAACCTATCGGTGATATATCTTTGAGATAACTCAGCCGCTGCAACTATAGCTGGATCTGTAATTTCCACATTATGATGAATTTCGTATTTTTCCTGAAGTCCTCTTAAAATTGCAATCGTAGCTTCAACTGAAGGTTCTTGAACAATTACCTTTTGGAATCTTCTTTCAAGTGCTGCATCTTTTTCTACATACTGACGGTATTCATTTAAGGTTGTAGCTCCCATACAATGCAACTCTCCTCTTGCTAATGCAGGCTTGAGCATATTTCCGGCATCCATTGCCCCTTCTGCCTTTCCTGCACCGACCATAGTATGGATTTCATCGATAAATAAAATAATTCTTCCATCCTCTAATGAGATTTCTTTTAAAACAGCCTTGAGTCTCTCCTCAAATTCACCCCTATATTTAGCCCCCGCAAGTAATGAAGCCATATCAAGTGATAATATTTTTTTGTTCTTCAAGGACTCGGGAACTTCCTCATTGATAATGCGTTGAGCTAACCCTTCAACAATAGCTGTTTTTCCGACACCCGGCTCACCAATAAGTACTGGGTTATTTTTAGTTCTCCTCTGAAGAACTTGCATTGCCCTTCTAATTTCATCGTCCCTTCCAATAACAGGGTCAAGTTTTCCTTGTCTTGCTCGTTCAGTTAAATCAAGCGTGTATTTTTTTAAGGCTTCTCTTTGACCATCTGCACTTTGTGAATTTACCTTCTCATTTCCTCTAACTGACATAATTGATTTTTTTAGTGTTTCCTTATCACAGCCTGCCTCTCTTAATAATTTACCTGCTAAATTTTTATCCTCGATCAAAATCAATAAAAACATTTCTGTTGAAATGTAGTCATCTCCTTGCTTCAAAGCTAATTTTTCAGTTAAATTTAAAACACCGTTCAATTCTCGTGAGATACCTATCTCACCATCTTTAGATTCAATTTTTGGTAGATTTTGTATTGCTGCATTGAGAGCATTTTTTAAATTTTGAGTTTTACAACCAGCCGAAGATAATAATGATATTTCATCTCCTTCTGTTTTTTCTAACAATGCATAGAGTAGGTGAATGGATTCAATTGATCCATTATCATTTACATTTGCTAAGGTTTGCGCATCAGCAATTGCTTGTTGAAATTTTGTTGTCAATTTATCAAAACGCATATATT
>JABBAU010000028.1 GCA_018607785.1 Methylobacillus sp. | reverse complement strand
CCATCATATATGATGAACTGAATGCGGTCATCGTTGCACCCAAATGCCATGCTGGATCTGGTTTATACACTGTTCTTAATTTGAAGCTATGTTTTGGGATATTCGGTAAATAATCACCATCCTCAACCTGAATCGCTCCATCATCCGCAGATGAATTATTTTCACTAACTAAAGTGAGATCAGTCCCATATTGAGCTTTTACATAGTTATAATTCATGCTTATAGTCCATGTTTCAAACGCTGTGCTCAAACCTACATCGATACCTTTTCTTGTTGTTTCTTCAACATTGTCAAAATACCCTGCTGTCGTATTTGCTTCGGTATAAATAAATAATATGTCATCATGGTTCGTAGCGCTGTAACCAGAAATGTTCCACGAAGTATTACTATTTAAAAAGCTTGTAAATCGCCCTCTAGCACCTGCCTCAAATGTTTTCGCAACAACTTGCTCAAGTGGTGGATCATCAGCCATTTGTGTAGGCAATGTACATGGGTTATCTGGGTTCGCACAACCAAGCTCTATACTTGTTGGCGCTCTATTAGCCTCATTATATGAAGCATAAGTACTGAGAGTATCAGTTGGAGTATAGGTAAGGCCAACAGATGGATTAAGTCGATCAAAGTCATGGTCACCAGTAAGTGAAGTTGCTCCACCCTCTCCGTTTAAAGTATCTTCATTACGAATATCTACGTAGTTATATCGTGCTGCCGTATTAATACTCCATTGATCATTTAAAGCATGATTATTTGTTGCAAAAATACTTGTTGTATAAGTTTTACCAGTCAATCCAGACGTTTGTTCTTTTTCTGCTGTTGCACCAGAAAAGAATCCACTTGGATCAAGCGTTGCAATATCTTGAGAAGATTGCTCAAAATTAACTTTTGAGTATTCAAAAGCTGCGCCAAAAATAAATTGATTACGTCTATCCAATAAATCTTCATCAAATGTTAATTGCCCATTAACGCCATAAGCATCAGATTTTGTTGTGGATCGGTTGATGACCCCTTCATTTTCATTGACATCGGCAAGGGTATCACACCCTTCACCTTCTTCTTCACCAACGTCATCTTCTTCACAATATTCATCGTTTAAGTCACCGTTATAAGTACTTTGATCAAGGTTTCGCCAGTATATGTTCCCTGACGCCATCAATGTATCACTCAAAAATTCTGTACCAGCTAATTGAACTTGGTTATATTGCGATCGTGTTTTATCAATGAGAGTATGAACGCCTTCCAAATCATCACCCAATAAGTATTTTGGTACCATACCGTTACCTACAAGGCTGTTATGCGCACCTGTATAACTCAGATCAATTCTTGTGTCCTCATCTTCATAGCCTAATTTTGCAAAACCTTGTTGTACTTCTGAAGGAGAAGGTTTTCTCCAACCATCTTCTTGAAAGTAGGAATAACCAGCATAGTAATCATATTTGTTGTCCTCAGAAACCCCACCTGATTCTATAAGACCTGTATTTCGCCCCCATGAACCTGTTGATCCTTCAATTGCATTTTTATCAAAAGTTCGACCGCTTTTTGTTTGTAAGCTTAAGGAGCCACCCAGTGTATTCAGACCATAAACAGGGTTTGATCCACCCACCAATTGCATATCATCAATAGCAAAATCTGGAATCGTATCCCATAGGACATTGTTACTAAAAGGCATATTTTGTCTCACACCATCAACATAGATAGACAAGCCCTGAGGATTACCCATTATCGGTGTTGCATTGTAACCACGATAATTGATTTCTAATTGATAAGGATTGCCACCGACTTCATTTACGGTAACGCCTTCAAGATTATTTACCATATAGTCAGCAATACTGACACCCGGCTGCTCTCTTATTTCTTCACCCGTAACAGTCTGAACTGCATACGGAACATCATTTACAGGTAACCCAATTGAGGGTAAAGCTGTTGGGGAGTAAACCTCAATGCTATCTATTTTGACTGATTCACCTGCAATGACGCCTGTCGGTAAAAGTAAACTTGTGATAGCAATTAAGCTTATCGCTTTAGAATTTTTTTTCATTTATATCAATCTTTATCGTAAATTATTGTTTATCGGAGGTATTTTATAGAAGTTTTCTTTAATTCTTAATAGGAATAATTCCTTATTTTTTAATTGCGCAACCAATTAATTTGGTAACCCTCTTCCCCTTTTATTGATTTGTATTTATGTTGAATAGCAAGATTCGGAACTGCAACTAATTGATTTTTTGCAAAAATTAAAGGAATCTGGCCTCTTTCCCAAATAGGAATATCAGCAGTTTGAAATAAATATTTTAGGCTTCGGCTGGGTTGGTCTGAAAAAGGCTTCAGTTTTTCACCGCCTGCCCTGCTTCTTACCCTAAGCGTTTTAACACCAAGTTTCGATAAAGATAACCCACCTTCTTTAATTTTTATAAATTGTAGTTTTGTTTTATTGGGTAAGTAAAGCTCTTCTTGACCAGACCATTTCAAATCAAATTTACTTGGATTAATGTCTAAACTAACAATAAAGAGTTTATTGTTATATGCACGAATAGATGCATCATCAGAAATTTTTAAATTTAAAGATGTATCCCTTTTTATCAAAAGTATTTGTTTATAGAGTTCGTCTATATTTCGTCTACTTGGCATTAATAAATTATTAAATGAAAGCCACCAACGAATTAAGTTTATTGCTCTAATCTTGGGAAGACTTTTTAAATCGGTAATGAATAAATACTTTCCATCATCTGACATAACACTTTTACTGTCATCCAATGCTACTAATTCATTTAGGTGATGACCTTCTGATATATTAATAGCCGAACGACTCATTGTTTCGATTGACGATGGATATCTAGATTCAATTAAAGGCAAAACTTTCTTGCGAATGAAATTTCTATCGAAATTTATATCTTGATTACTCTCATCTTCAATGTATTCAATTTTTTTATCTTTAGCATATTTTTCAAGTGTATCTTTTTTAATATTAAGCAAAGGTCGCCAAAACTTTCTTTTTGAATCAAATTCTGGCATCGCTGCTAATCCTTTTAAGCCTGCACCTCTTAATAGCTGAAGCATTAATGTCTCTGCCTGATCATTTTGATGGTGACCAAGTGCGACAATATCTTTTTGAGTTTCCTTTATTGCTTTATATCTTAATTTTCTAGCTTCGCCTTCTATACCTAATGAAGTTTTTTCATTAATTTTTACTTTTTCACTATGAAATTCAATGTCTAATAATTTACATTTTTCTTTACAAAAATTTAACCAATCATCTGCAGATGAGCTTAGGCCATGATGGACATGAATCGCCTTAAGTTTAAAATTTAATTTAGCTCGCATTTGTGAGAGAAGATGAATTAAAACAGAGGAATCTAACCCCCCACTAAATCCCATAAGAATTTCTAGATTTGAATTATCTTGTTTTAAGTTTTCAAGAAAAGATTGGTAAATTTTATCCTGAATTTCATTTTCATTTTCATTTTTCACTGTGACTGTGTTGCCCAAAGCTTGTTAATCGCTCATATCTATTTTTAAGTAACTCATCAGTTGGAATTGTCATTAATTGCATCAATTGATCTTTTAGAGTTTTTTTAACATTTTTCATTGTCATTGCATAATCTCTATGTGCGCCGCCTAATGGCTCTGACACAATTTCATCTACTAGGCCTAATTTTTTTAATTTCGCAGATGTAATACCAAGACTCTCAGCAGCAACCTCTGCCATTTCAGCTTTTTTCCAAAGAATAGAGGCACAGCCTTCAGGCGAAATAACCGAGTAAGTTGAAAATTCCAACATCGCTAAATAATCAGAAACACCCAAGGCTAGTGCTCCACCCGAACCGCCTTCACCAATCACAATTGAAATAATGGGCACTTGAAGCTCAGTCATCACATACAAATTCCTCGCAATCGCCTCTGACTGTCCACGCTCCTCAGCACCAATACCTGGATAAGCCCCGGGTGTATCGATCAAAGTGATGATGGGTAAGGAAAATTTTTCTGCGAGTTTAAATAACCTTAAAGCTTTTCTATAACCCTCTGGCCTTGGCATACCAAAATTTCTGTGCTGCCTTTCTTTAATATCACGGCCCTTTTGATGACCAATGACCATCACAGAATGACCCTCAAAGTCTGCAAGCCCGCCAATAATAGCTGGATCATCAGAATAAGTTCTGTCACCATGCAATTCTTTAAAATTTTTAAAAATTACATCAATATAGTCTTGTGTATAGGGTCTTTGCGGGTGTCTGGAAACTTGAGAAATTTGCCATGCAGTTAAATTATCAAAAATTTGGTGTTGCATTGCTTCTAGTTTTTCTTGAAGAGAATTTAATTCTTTATTTACGTCGATGGTTGGATGATCATCGTGCGCTTTCTTCAAACTCTCAATTTTAGCTTCAAGTGTTTCGACAGGTTTTTCAAATTCCAAATAGGTACGCTTCATAATCTCAAATCAGGCCATAAATAATTTGCTAATTATAAAGTATTTTAACGTTGTCATCTTCGAATGATGCAACAAGACCAAAAATTAAATCCTCATGAAGTGCAACCGACCATTCAGGACCTAACATGAGCTCCACTTTTCCTTGTTGATTCTGATACTCAACCTTGACCCGACATTTCTTAATATCTGCACCAAAAGCTCCATTACAAAATGGCTTAAGTAGATTTTTAAGCTCATCGGGTTTTGCTTGCCTATTTAAAGTAATTTTTAATAACTGTGCCTTTGTGCTCTGGATACTTAAAAGGTCAAACGCTTTGATTACATTAATTCTATTCCCACCGGTAAAGTCATCATGACTCACTCTGCCTTCAACAAACAATAATTGATCTTCCTTAATCAGCTCATAAAAATCATTTAGCACTTTGCTTCCAACCACCATATCCATGCGACCTTCTGAGTCATCCAGTGTAATAATTGCAATTTTTCCACGGCTTGTCATTTTAAACCTCACATCAGAAATAATGCCCGCAACCAGATAAGGCGCCTCCCTAGGGATCAAATCAGATAATTTTGTTGGAATAAATTCACGAATCATTTTCTTATAGTAGGTAAAAGGATGTCCGCTAAAATAAAAACCTAAGGCCTCTTTTTCTTCCAACAATTGTTTTTGCGTATCCCAGGGTGCTACATTCACTAATTCTATTTGTTGCTCTTCAGCAGTATCAAAAAGATTATTCTGACCTATATTTGCATTTGCTTGGTCAGCGTAATTAATCGCTAAACTAATACTTGCAAGCAATGATGCTCTATTATTTTCAATCTCGTCAAACGCACCTGCTTTTATTAAAGACTCAATGACCCTTCGGTTTACCTTCCTTAAATCTAGTCGCGATGTAAAATCAAAGAGAGATTTAAATGGTCCGCTCTTCTGTCTTTCTTGGAGAATCTCTTCGATAGCAATTTGACCTGAGCCCTTTAGTGCACCAAGACCATATAAAATTTGCGTTTGATTGACCGTCACAAACTTGAATTGACTTTGATTGATATTGGGTGGAAGTAACTCCACTTTATTCCTAGCACAATCATCGAATAATAAGTGCACGTTGTCTGTGTTATTCATATCCGCCGACATTGAGGCGGCTATAAATGATGATGCATAGTGTGTTTTTAGATAAGCAGTTTGGTAAGCAATTTTTGCATAGGCAGCTGCGTGGGATTTATTAAATCCATAACCTGCAAATTTTTCTAAAAGATCAAATAAATCATTCGCCTGCCTTTCATTAAGATTATTCTTCGTTGCCCCTTCTATAAAATTGGCTCTCTGTGCATCCATTTCCTCAACTTTCTTCTTACCCATAGCCCTTCTAAGTAAGTCGGCACTCCCTAGGGTATAACCGGCAACTACTTGAGCAATTTGCATCACCTGTTCCTGATACACCGCAATTCCATATGTCTCTTTTAAGATTTCTTTTGTTGCAGGGTGGGGATAAGAAACAGCATCAATGCCATGTTTTCTTCGACAAAATTCAGGGATGAGGTCCATAGGTCCTGGCCGATAAAGTGCAACTAAAGCAATAATATCTTCAAAACAATCTGGTTTTGCCTGCTTCAGCATATCCTTCATACCTCTTGATTCTAGCTGAAAGACTGCCGTTGTATTTGAGGCTTTGAGTAAATCGTATGTTGGCTCATCATCGATTGGAATTTCCTCGATATCGAGTGGCGCTAACTTATCAGCCTGCCTAATTTTATTTGCATTTTCTATAGCCATCGAAAGAATAGTTAATGTGCGTAATCCTAAAAAATCAAACTTCACTAAACCCAATGACTCAACATCGTCCTTATCAAATTGGCTCACCACCCCTTCACCTTCTGATTGACAGTAAATAGGTGAGAATTTTGATATTTCACTCGGGGCGATCAACACACCCCCAGCGTGCATACTCACATTTCTTATTAAACCTTCGAGCTTCAAAGCTAAATCAAATAACTCCTTAACCTCCTCTTCTTTCTTAATCCTATCCCTAATTTGACTCTCTTTTTCAATCGCTTCTGTTAATGTAATGCCCAGTTCCATTGGGATTAATTTAGCTATGCTATCGACAAATAAAAATGGAAGGTCTAATACACGCCCTACATCTCGAATAACCGCTCTTGCTGCCATGGTTCCAAATGTTGCAATCTGAGACACAGATTCTGCACCATATTTTTCTTTTACATAATCTATGACACGATCACGGCCTTCTTGACAAAAATCAATATCAAAGTCAGGCATTGAAACTCGATCTGGATTCAAAAAACGTTCAAAAAGAAGGTTATATTCAATAGGATCTAAGTCAGTAATACCTAGGCTATAGGCCACCACTGATCCAGCACCAGAACCCCTGCCAGGCCCTACGGGAATATTATTTTGCTTAGACCAATTTATAAAATCAGCAACAATTAAAAAGTAGCCTGCATAGCCCATTTGATTAATTACATCGACTTCAAAATTAAGTCGATCGGCGTAAATTTTTTCATCGAAATTTTCTGTTTTGGTAATATTCTCAAGGCGTTGTTTCAATCCTTTTTCAGCTTCGACTTTTAAAAACTGATCTATCTGCATCCCATCTGGGATAGGAAAATTAGGCAGATAAGTTTCACCTAAATGAAAACTAAAATTACATCTTTTTGCAATTTCAACGGAGTTTTCTAAAGCCGACGGGATGTCTTTGAAAAGCGCTTGCATCGCTTCACTATTTTTAAAAAATTGATTTGATGAAAATGTTTTGGGTCTTCTGGAATCTGCTAAAACATAGCCCTCTGCAATACAGGTTTTGGTTTCGTGTGCTCTGAAATCTTCCTCTTGCATAAACTGGATCGGATGGGTTGCGACTACAGGAATTTCATTTTCGGAAGCTAGGTGCAGCGCATGCTGAATATATCGCTCTTGATCATCATAGGCCTTACCCTCTGCATATCTTTGGAGCTCTAAATAAAATCGATCTCCAAATTTTTGCTGCCATTTTAATGCTGTCTCTGATGCTTCCTCAGTTTTGTCATTTAAAACCAGCTGGCCAATCTCGCCTTGAACACCCCCAGATAAAACAATTAAACCTGCATTGAACTCATCCAGCAGCCATGAGGATTTTATTTCTGCTCGGCCTTTATATTGATTTTCTAAAAATGATTTTGAAATAATTCGAGATAAATTTAGATACCCTGCTTGAGATTGGCACAATATGAGAATTCGATAAGGTTGCTCTCGATTTTTTTCATTTTGTAACCAAACATCGCAGCCAATCAAAGGTTTTATTTTTTTATCAATGGCTTTTTTATAAAACTTGACTGCCCCGAAAACATTGCTTAAATCTGTTAAGCCAACGGCAGGCATGCCAGTTTCTAATGCTTGATTTAGGTATTCATCAATCTTAACAATACCGTCAGTGACAGAGTATTCACTATGGCATCTGAGATGAATGAATTTTGGTTGATTTGCATCTTTCATATATTAATTTATTTTACCTGATAAGCTTTGATAGAATATGAGTAAATATAAATTTATTTTAAAATTTTGGAGAAAAAAATGTCACAAGTCACACTCAAAGGAGATCCGGTTCAAATAGGTGGAAATTTTCCTAAAACAGGAGATACAGTCAAGGATTTTAATTTAGCGAATAACAAACGTGAAAATGTGAATCTTGAAAGCTATGCGGGTAAAAAGAAAATCTTAAATATTTTTCCAAGCGTTGATACCCCCACTTGTGCCTTATCTGTCAAACGCTTTAATGATGAAGCAGCAAACTTAAATAATACAGTTGTATTATGTATTTCGGCAGATTTGCCTTTTGCGCAAAAAAGATTTTGCGGGGCAGAAAAGACAGAAGCTGTTGAGACACTGTCAGCCTTTAGAAATATCAGTCAGTTTTCAAATGACTATGGAGTCGCCATTGAAGACTCAAGTCTTCAGGGGCTTACATCAAGAGCGGTCATCGTTTTGAATGAATCTAATGAAGTGATCTACAGTGAATTGGTCAGTGAAATTACTGAGGAACCAAATTACGATGCGGCATTAAGTGTTTTACGTTAGATTTTAATATTTTAAAAATTTAACTTATACTCCAATGCTTATGAAAAAAAAGAACCTTATAAGACATTATTTTATGTTGATGGCAATGTTATTCGTTGTGTCAGGTTCTTTTGTTTCAAACGTCATGGCAGCAGATACCGACTTTGAAGTAATCTGCTCTGGCAATACAGTAAAGCTGGTATCCATCTCTCAAGATGACAACGATAATTCAATATCAAGCCCGTTCACTGATTGTGTGTTTTGTCATCTAAGTGAAAATGAAGACCTTTACAACGCATCCTTTCTTTCACAAACATTCGCAAGTCAATCTCATGTACTAAAAAGAATATATCTCGCAATCATCAGCAATAAAACGATCTCCAGTTTTTACGCACAAGCCCCACCCCATTTTTCTTAAAAAAATTCAAATTAAAAAAATAGTACTTTAATTCGACCTCATTTTTGTGGCTCGAATAATTAAAATAAATTTATTGAAGATATAAGAAAAATGAAAAAAATAATTGCAGGTATTTGCACAAACTTACTTATGACTCACTTTGCGATCGCAGAAAATCGTATAGATAGTATTGATATTACCGAACCCTATGAAGTGCCATTTTCAGATAATAAACTTGGCAACGGTGTGAGTGAAAATGAAAAAATTATGAGTAATGACTCAGGTAAGCTTATTAATAATTTCTTAGGGGGTAACAGTATTAACAATGGGGGGTTTTCTAGTCTGCCCATGATTCAAGGTCTATCTGATGACCGAATAAAGATCAAAATTGATGGTATGGATTTAATTGCCTCTTGTGCAAATCATATGAATGCCCCCCTTTCTTATTCAGACCCGGTTAATATAAAAAATATCTCCGTGTTAGCTGGACTTTCTGCCGTTGATCAAGGGGGTGATAATATTGGAGGCGTCATCAAGATCGACACGGTAAAACCTATTTTTGCTGTTGATGAAAATCCCATTTTTTTTGGTCAAGTAGGCACAAAATATAAATCGAACAATAAAGCGATGAGCGCAAATGTTTCTCTCAATTCATCAGATCAAGATACCGCTTTGAGTTATTTCGGCTCTTATGTGAAAGCAGATAATTATTATGCAGGCGGTACTTTTAAAGAAGCAGGCCTTGCAGCACCTGATCGTGGTTACCTAGATGGGGATGAGGTGGGTTCATCGGCTTATAAAAATCAAAACCATCAACTCTCAATCTCGAAAGCTATTGATAACGAAATTTACCAGGTCATCGCAGCCTATCATGACAGCCCTTATGAGAATTTTGATAACCAAAGAATGGATTCGGTGGGCAATAAAAACTA
>JABBAU010000042.1:8240-10088 GCA_018607785.1 Methylobacillus sp. | reverse complement strand
GAAGAAGCTGCTGCCCCTGCGGAAGAAGCTCCAAAAGAAGAAGCTGCTGCCCCTGCGGAAGAAGCTCCAAAAGAAGAAGCCGGTAAAGAGGCTGATAAAAAATAAAAATAGATTGATGTAATCTTTTTAATGAAAGAAGATTATTTAGTGATGGGCCAGTTAGTCGGATCCTTTGGAGTAAAAGGTTGGCTCAAAGTAAGAGTTTTTACTGAGAAAGTTGAAACTTTGAAAAACTATAAAAATTGGTTTGTATCGTCTGATGAAAAGAATTGGTCTGAGCTCTTTGTGGAAGAAGTTAAGATTAATCAAGAAAGAATGATGGTTAAACTAAAAGACATTGATGACAGAACAAAAGCTGACTTGTTTAGAAATTATTGGGTAGGGGTTTCAAAAAATTCTCTTCCTAAATTAAACAAAAATGAATTTTACTGGAATGATTTAATTGGTTGTGAAATTCAAAATATAAATGGGTTTTTACTTGGAAAAGTAACAGGTTTTATTGAAACAGGGGCAAACGATGTGTTTGTTGTAGAGGGAGAAAAACAAAGATTAATCCCTTATACAAAAAAAATTGTTAAAAATATTGAATTGAAGCAACAACAAATAATTGTTGATTGGGATGAAAGTTTCTAAAAAAATATTTTTAATTGATGTAATAACACTTATGCCTGAAATGTTTGAGGCATTCACCAACTTTGGTGTTGTAGGAAGGGGATTTAAAAAAAAAATTGTCAGCCTAAATTTTTTAAATCCAAGAGATTTTACAGCTGACACGCATAAAACTGTTGATGACCGTGCTTATGGCGGTGGCCCTGGAATGGTGATGATGTTTGACCCTTTGATAAAATCAATAGAGTCAGCAAGAGCAAAAGAAAAGACTCTTGGAATAAAAAAGCGAAAGGTTGTCCATTTGACGCCCAAAGGCTTGAAATTAAGTCATAAAAAAGTAAAAGAATTATCAAATGAGGAAGGTTTGATTTTACTTGCCAGCAGGTATGAAGGCGTTGATGAGAGACTAAGCAATTGGATTGATGAGGAAGTTTCAATTGGAGACTTCGTAACAAGTGGAGGTGAATTGCCTGCTATGCTTTTGATGGATGCATTAATTAGGCAAATCCCTGGAGTATTAAATGATATAGAATCTGCAAATCAGGACTCTTTTGTAAATGGATTGCTAGATCATCCAAGTTTTACAAGACCTGAGTCTGTTAGGGATTTAAATGTACCAGATGTTTTGTTATCAGGGGATCATGAAAAAATTAGGGTTTGGAGGCTTAAAGAGTCACTTAGAATTACGAAATTAAATAGACCAGATTTATTAATAAATAAATCACTTACAAAAGAAGAGTCTCGGCTGCTTAAAGAGATTGAAGAAGAGCAGGTACAAGACTGAACAAATAAAAAGGAAAATGAATTATGGTAGATATAATTAAAACACTAGAAAATGAAGAAATTGCAAAACTTGGTAAATCAATACCTAAATTTGATGTCGGAGATACAGTAGCCGTCGGGGTAAAAGTTGTAGAAGGAAACAGAAAGCGTATCCAGGTTTTTGAAGGCATTGTAATAGCAAGAAGAAATAGAGGTTTAAATTCTTCTTTTATTGTAAGAAAAATTTCTTCTGGCGAGGGCGTTGAAAGAACATTCCAATTGCACTCACCTTTAATTGACAACATAAATGTTGTAAGAAGAGGGGATGTAAGAAGAGCAAAATTATTTTACCTTAGAAATCTTTCAGGTAAATCAGCAAGAATTAGTGAACGTTTAAAAACTCGCGATAGTGATAGTGAATTTGAAGCTATTCCTGAAGTAGACTTACCGGAGCTTGAAGCAGAGCCTGAAGCAAAA
>JABBAU010000042.1:0-8140 GCA_018607785.1 Methylobacillus sp. | reverse complement strand
CTGAAGAGAATGCTCCAACAGAAGAGAAATCTTAATCATCGAGTTGTTAAATAAAAAAGCCCCAACGGGGCTTTTTTTTATTGTGTAAAAAAAGTATTCTGATTATAAATTTATAAGTTATTACCAAACTCAAAATTAGAGGAATAAATTGATTGAGCTTTAAACCAGACAAAAAAGAAAATGCATTAATCGATAAATTTCTAGATCACTTATGGCTCGAAGATGGGCTATCAAGAAACACACTCAGTAGCTATAGATTTGATTTATATAATTTTTCAAATTGGCTTAATAAAACAAATTCAATTTTTTTAGAAAATGTTACAAAATCAGATATTCAGCAGTACCTTTCATTTAAATTTCCCTCTTCTAAAGCGCGAAGTATTTCAAGGTCACTTTCAACCCTTAGAAGGTTTTATAGATTTTTATATAGAGAGAAAAAAATAACTACCGATCCAACTTTGCAAATACAAAAACCTAAAATTCCCAAATCATTACCCAAAAGTTTAAGTGAAGATGAAGTTGAAAATTTATTAGAGGCACCTGATTTAAATATTGATATTGGCATTAGAGATAAAGCAATGATTGAGCTTTTATATGCTTGCGGTTTAAGAGTTTCAGAGCTTGTTAATATTCAATTGACAGAATTAAACCTAGATGATGGCGTTATAAGGGTTACTGGTAAGGGAGATAAAACAAGACTGGTTCCGATGGGAGAGGATGCGATGGATTATATTCAAAAATACCTCTTATCAGCAAGAGGGGCTATTTTAAAAAATAAAAAATCAAAATATCTGTTTGTAACTCATCATGGAAAATCAATGACCAGACAAACTTTTTGGCATTCTCTTAAAAAATATGCGCTGATTGCAAATATTAAACAATCAATTTCCCCTCATATATTAAGACATGCATTTGCCACTCACCTCATTAATCATGGTGCAGATTTAAGGGTGGTGCAAATGTTATTGGGGCACAGTGATATTTCTACTACACAAATTTATACACATGTGGCTAGGGAGAGATTAAAGACAATTCATAAAACACACCATCCACGCGGATGATTAACGCTCAAGGACAATACCAACCTGATCTGTATCGGGAAGTATTTTTTGTTTCGCAATTTTTAGTTTTATTTTTTTGAACGCAAATTTCTTTCTTATTGATTTTATTACTTCCTCACCAAATGGCTCAAGAAGATGAAATTTATGATCATTTGACACAGAAAGAACTGATTCCCTAACTTGGGCATAGTCAATTGTCTTGGAAATATCGTCAGATTCAAAAATCTCATTTCCACTTAATTCAATATCAATATCAATAATTAATTCTTGTTCAATCGATCTTTCCCATTCAAAGAAGCCGATTTTAGTATTTACTCTAAGTTTATGAAGAAAAATATGGTTAGTCATTAAGGTTTATAATTTTTCAAATATAATAGTCTATATGATAAATCAGTTATTAATTGTCTTGTTTGCTTATTTAGTGGGTTCTATTTCCTCTGGAATTATTGTAAGTCGAATTTTTAGTTTACCTGACCCTAGAACAATGGGCTCTAAAAATCCAGGTGCAACTAATGTAATGAGGACAGGAAATAAAAAAGCCGCAGTTTTGACATTATTAGGGGATTTATTAAAAGCAATTTTTGTATTGTTTATTGCAAATTATTTGGGGTTTGAAGGTTTTATAATTATATGCGTTTCGTTAGCAGTTTTGATTGGGCATATTTTTCCAGTTTTTTATAAATTCCGTGGTGGGAAGGGCGTTGCTACAGCTGTTGGTATTTTATTTGCATTAAATTTTAAACTGGCGTTAGTTGTGATTTGTATTTGGATATTTGTTTTTTTAATCTGGCGCTATTCATCATTAGCAGCGATTTTTGCATCTATTTCAGCACCATTAATTGGATTCTTTATTCTGAAAGATACTTCACTTAATTGTGTTACTTATATAATAGTCACAATGATAATTTTAATTACTCACCAAAAGAATATTAAAAATTTATTGTCTGGAAAAGAATTAAAATTTGAAAAAAAGTAAGTTAAATCTCACTAAGCTTCCATCTTGGCTTAACTGAAAAAGAATAATTATTTTTATTTGGTAGATTTACCCTAAGCGCTCCTGCTAGAGCAATCATTGCTCCATTATCTGTACAAAACTTTAAATCAGGAAAAAAATATTCAAAATTATTCTTTTTACATTCGGAAATAATTTTTTTTCTAAGAGTTTTATTTGCCCCAACCCCACCTGAAATTATTATTCTGTTTAATCCCTCTTGCTTAAGAGCTTGAATCGTTTTTTTTACTAAAACATCTGTGATTGATTCTTCAAATGCATAAGCGATATCAGCTTTAATTTTTTTTGTAAGGTTACTTTGTTTTTTTACTAAATAAAGTACAGCTGTCTTTAGCCCACTAAAACTAAAATCCAATCCATTAGAATGCAGGAGGGGCTTAGGCAGATCGAAATGTTTTACTCCTTGTTCAGCTAATTTTGATAGCGCTGCACCTCCAGGATATCCTAAACCTAAAAGCTGGGCTGTTTTATCAAATGCTTCACCAGCAGCATCGTCAAGGGTATCTCCTATAATCATATATTGACCAATTTCTTTAACATGGATTATTTGTGAGTGACCCCCTGAGACAAGTAAGGCTATGAAAGGAAATTGAGGTTTTTTACTTTCTAACATAGGTGCTAATAAATGTCCTTCAAGGTGATGGATAGGAATAGATTTTATTCCTAGGGCACAAGCAAGAGATTCTGCTACACTGCTGCCAACTAATAAAGCACCCGATAAACCTGGGCCAGAAGTATATGCTATCGCCTCTATATCTTTAATATCTAAATTGCAGTCTTTCAGTAAACCATCAATTAAAGGCATAATATAATTTATGTGATCTCTTGAGGCTAATTCAGGAACCACACCACCATAGGCAGCATGAAGTTTAACTTGTGAATAAAGCTTGTGGCCTAATAACCCTTTTTCAGAGTTATAAATTGCTACGCCCGTTTCATCACATGATGTTTCAATACCTAAGATCAGCATGATTGTGTTGTCACTTTTTGGTTATAGTTGTTGAAAAAAATGCATATTACCATTAAACTAACGCCTTTCAGGTTTATAAAGGTTTAAAACCTTCAATTCTGATCAATTACAACTTTATATTTAAGAGATAATTAATGTCAATAATAAAAGTAAAAGAAAATGAGCCATTTGATGTTGCTTTAAGAAGATTCAAAAGACTAATTGAAAAAACAGGTCTATTGAACGATTTGAGAGCACGAGAATTTTACGAGAAGCCTACATGGGTGAGAAAGCGTAAATCTGCTGCAGCTGTTAAAAGACAGTATCGTAGACTTAGAAATCAAATGCTACCCCCTAAATTATTCTAATTTAGTTACTTCATGTCTTTAAAAGAAAAAATTACTGCGGATATGCAAAATGCTATGCGTAGTAAGGACTCTGAAAAATTAAATGCAATAAGACTACTCCAGTCTTCGATTAAGCAAAAAGAAGTTGATGATCGTATTGAGATTGATGATAAATCCATACTGAACATCATTGAAAAAATGCTTAAACAAAGAGGGGATTCAATTGAGGCTTTTAAAAAAGCAAATAGAAATGATCTAGTTTTAAAAGAAGAATTTGAAGTAAAAATCTTACAAACTTACATGCCAGAGCCCTTATCTTTAGAGGAAGTTGAAAAGGAAATTGATGAGGCAATCAAAGCTTCAGATGCAAAAAGTATGAAAGATATGGGTTCAGTTATGAATCTAGTAAAAACAAAACTGTCAGGTAGGGCTAATATGGCAGAAGTATCTCAAAAAATTAAAGAGAAATTATCTAGTACTTAACTATCTGCATTTCATCATTATTACGATAATATTCTATAATGATTCCAGAATCCTTTATCAATGAATTATTAAACAGAATCGATGTAGTCGATATTATTGATAAGAGAGTTCCATTAAAAAAAACAGGAGCAAATTTTGTTGCTTGTTGTCCCTTCCACCAAGAAAAAACTCCATCCTTTTCTGTTAGTCCATCAAAACAGTTTTATCATTGTTTTGGT
This sequence comes from Methylobacillus sp., assembly GCA_018607785.1. GTDB lineage: Bacteria > Pseudomonadota > Gammaproteobacteria > Burkholderiales > Methylophilaceae > BACL14. The sequence goes on along the minus strand of JABBAU010000042.1, from coordinate 4,070 downwards.
TGTGGCGCCCACGGCTCAGCTATAAGTTTTTTGATTGATCATGATGGCCTTAATTTTATTGATGCAATTCATGAACTAGCAAAAGTTGTTGGCTTAAAAGTCCCTAACCAAGTAGATGAAAAACCAGAAAAAAAGAAAGAAAATATTGTTTTAGAAGACTCATTGATATTAGCCAAAAAATATTATCAAGCAAGACTTAAAGCTTCGCCTGAAGCAATCAAATATCTTAAATCCAGAGGATTAACAGGAGAAATAGCAAAACAATTTTCTATTGGATTCGCCCCTGGAGGCTGGAATAATTTAAATGAAGTTTTCAAGGATTATGACAATGATGTATTAATTAAATCAGGATTAATTAATAAGAATGAAAAGGGAAAGAGGTATGATCGCTTTAGAAACAGAATTATGTTTCCAATTTATAATGCCAAAGGCCAACTAGTTGGATTTGGTGGTCGGGTAATTGATGAAAAAGATTCTCCAAAATATTACAATTCACCTGAAACCTCTTTGTTTCAAAAAAGTTATGAGCTTTATGGCCTACTAGCTGCAAGAAAATCCATAAGAGATAAGGGATACGTTCTTGTTGTTGAAGGCTATATGGATGTAGTAAGTTTAGCGCAACATGGAATCAGTAATGCTGTAGCAACATTGGGAACTGCGACTACCAGTTTTCATATCCAAAAATTAATCAGATATACCTCAGAAATAATTTTTTGTTTTGATGGAGATGAAGCAGGTAAGTCTGCAGCTTGGCGAGCAATGCAAAATTCATTAGCATCCGTAACTGATGAAGTGCAATTAAAATTTTTATTTCTGAGTGAACAACATGACCCAGACTCTTATGTAAGGGAAAACTCAAAGGAAAAATTTGAAAAATTAGCAAAAGACGCAACACCTCTTTCAGAATATGTTGTTCATTATTTGACAAAAAAAAATGATTTAACTAGCCAAGAGGATCGAGTGAAATTTTTAAATTCAGTTGAGCCAATACTTAATAATATCGCCTCATTAAAGTTAACTTTTTTATTAAAAAAAAGAATATCGGAATTACTAAATTTGACAATAGATGAGCTTGATAAAGTTATAAACGTAAAAAGTAAAGAAAATACAAAGCCTTCATCTAAGAATATTCCAAGAGAGGCAACTTCAGTGGTTAGACGGTTTATTTCGTTATTGATTTCAGACCCTTCATTAGTTGAAGAAAATGATAAAGATATTGCTTGGGGGGACTCACTGGATGAACAACTTGCCCGAGCCTGCATTACTAAAGTTTTAATGGATCAAAACCACAATACTGCATCGATTTTTCATTTCTTAAATAACCAGTTTGATAGTGATTTTGTTGATGAAATTAAATCACAAGTTTTGAACTTTGATGAAAAAATTAATGTCGAAGAGGAAGTAAATATCTTAAGAAATAGAATTAAAAAAAATAAGTCTAAGGTTTTAAATAAGTCAAAATTAGATGCTATCAAAAACAAAAGTTTTGATACTTTAAGCTCTGAGGAAAAAGAATTTTTAAAAACTATAACTAAGCGATAAGTGTCTAATTTTTATATATTTTTAAAATATTTAATGGAATCATTAATTGATTTAAATGACATATTTTGATAAAATCCATCACTCAAATTTATTTGTATAATCATTCCTAAAAAACTTAGAGGTAGCCATGGCAAGACCTAGAAAGAACCCCGCTGATAAAAAAACAAAAAGTGTTACCCGAGTTAAAAAACTAAAAGATATCCTAACAGGACAAACCACCCCGCAAGAAGCAGAGAATCGAAGACAGCAACTAAAAGCATTAATCATATTAGGAAAAGAGAGAGGCTATCTCACACATTCTGAAATTAATGACCACCTACCTGATGAAGTATCTGAAAGTGAACAGATTGAAGGAATTGTTGGCATCATCAATGATATGGGAATCATGGTTTATGACGAAGCTCCGGATGCTGAAGCTTTATTAATGTCAGATGCTCCAGCACCAGTAACAGATGAGGAGGCTGCTGAAGAAGCTGAGCAAGCACTTACTACTGTAGATTCTGATTTTGGAAGAACAACAGATCCTGTCCGAATGTATATGAGAGAGATGGGAACAGTTGATTTGTTGACACGTGATGGCGAGATTGAAATTGCAAAAAGAATTGAAGAGGGCCTTCGACTGATGGTTCAAGCAATTTCTGCATCTCCAGGCATTATTATTGATTTAATGAAAATGGCTGACAAGGTTCGAAAAAACGAACTTGGTGTTGACGAGTTTGTTGATGGATTGATTGATGTTGAAGCAGAGAAAGAATTAGCAAAAGTAGAAGCTGCACTAGAAACTGCAGCTGATGAGGAGTCTGAAGAAGAGGAAGATCAAGACGATACAGGTAAAGCAAGTGGAATGTCAGAAGAGGATCTTAAAATTTTCACTAAGGAAGTTTTAAAACGTTTCAGCTCCATTAAAAGGTCTCACAACAAACTAGAAGCATTAAGAAAACAAAAAAAATGGATGGATGATCCTGAATATAAAAAGCATCAAGATTCTATAGTTAAAGTACTGGTAAATTTTAGATTTTCATCTAAATTTGTTGAAGTTCTTTGTGACAAAATAAGAATCTTTATCAACAACATAAGAGCATATGAAAAAGAAATTATGGAGTTATGTGTTTTTGAATCAAAAATGCCAAAAGGACATTTTATTAAAAGCTTTGTTGGGAATTCAACTAACCTCAAATGGCTAAAGTCGGAGCTAAAAGCAGACAAGCCATATGTCAAGAGGATGAAAGAGCTAAGACATTCAATTATTGATCAGCAAAATAAATTAATAGATATTGAAGAAGAAACTGGCTTGCCAATAAAGAACTTTAAAGAAATAAATAAACAGATGACGAAAGGTGAGTTTAAGGCAAAAGTTGCAAAGCGAGAGATGATTGAAGCAAACCTAAGATTAGTTATTTCAATAGCAAAAAAATATACCAATAGAGGTCTTCAGTTTTTAGACTTAATTCAAGAAGGTAACATTGGACTTATGAAAGCAGTTGATAAGTTTGAATATCGACGAGGGTATAAGTTTTCAACCTATGCGACATGGTGGATCAGGCAAGCAATCACTAGGTCGATTGCTGACCAGGCAAGAACAATTAGGATTCCAGTTCATATGATTGAGACAATAAACAAGATGAATCGAATATCTAGACAAATCTTGCAGGAAACAGGAGAAGAGCCAGAACCGTCTGAGTTGGCAGAAAAAATGGAAATGCCTGAAGAAAAAATACGTAAAATTTTAAAAATTTCTAAAGAGCCTATTTCCATGGAAACTCCAATTGGAGATGATGAAGATTCGCATCTAGGAGATTTCATTGAAGATCAGGGTACATTAACTCCAGCTGATTCAGCTATATATGGAAATTTAAGACACGTCACTTCAGACATTTTAGAAAGTCTAACTCCTCGAGAAGCGAAAGTACTCAGAATGAGGTTTGGCATTGAGATGAATACAGACCATACATTGGAAGAAGTTGGCAAACAGTTTGATGTAACAAGAGAACGTATTAGACAAATTGAAGCAAAAGCGCTTCGTAAGCTCAGACACCCAACTCGATCTGAAAGACTCAAAACCTTTTTAGATAAAGATTAAAATAACGGGCTCATAGCTCAGTTGGTTAGAGCAGAGGACTCATAATCCTTTGGTCCCAGGTTCGAGTCCTGGTGGGCCCACCAATAAACACAAAGCTTTTAGGAAATATAACCCTAAAGGCTTTTTTTAAGTGATTATATTTTTATATCTCCAAAGGTACCATGCTGCAATTGACCTAAAAGGTTTCCATTCTTCAGAAATTTTCGATAACTCTTCCATAGTGATTGGGGAAGGAATACTTTTAAAGAGGGAATAATTTTTTCTTAATGCAAAATCACCTACAGGAAATACATCGAGCTTTCCTAAATTGAATATCATTAACATTTGTGCTGTCCACTCACCGATACCTTTAATCTTTGTAAGTTTCTCTATAATTTGAAAATCATTCATCACCAAAAAACCTTGACGATTTTCTAATTCTCCTTTTTTTACCTGCCTTGCTATTTCG
>JABBAU010000019.1 GCA_018607785.1 Methylobacillus sp. | reverse complement strand
AATATAACTCCTGAAGTAAATTCTTGTTTAGCTGAGAGTGGAATTAAAGAGGGTTTGGTATTAGTAAATGCAATGCATATTACTGCCAGTGTTTTTATTAATGATGATGAATCAGGCTTACATCATGATTACAAAAAATGGCTTGAAGAATTAGCTCCGCATGAGCCTTTGAGCCATTATAGGCACAATGACACGGGTGAAGATAATGCTGATGCGCACATTAAAAGACAAGTAATGGGTAGAGAGGTAGTTGTTGCTATTACTGAGGGTAAGCTTGATTTTGGTCCATGGGAGCAAATTTTTTATGGTGAGTTTGATGGAAGAAGGAAGAAGCGAGCTTTAGTTAAAATAATAGGTGAGTAAACTTAATTTTGAATGAAGCTTTCAAGCTGACTAATTAAATCTTTTTGATGGCTTATCATTTCTTTCACCAAATCGCCTTGTGAAACCATTCCTATGATTTCATTACCTTTCAGAACTGGTATATGTCGTACTTTCTTTGCTGACATTACTTCTAAGCCTTTTTCAAATGAATCTGTAGGCTGAAGCGATAAAACTTTTTTTGTCATTATGTCTTTGACGAGAGTCTCGTTTGATGATTTTTTGTGAAGTATTATTTCTCGGGCATAATCTCTTTCAGAAATGATACCCACCATTTTATCTTTATCTGTAACTAACAACGCACCAATTTTGTATTCTGCCATAACTATTAGCGCTTCAATCACAGTTTGATTAGGCGAAATTGTCAGTAACTCTTTAATATTTTTTGTATCAATTATTTGTTTTAAAGTTTTCATTCAACACTTACATTTATTTAGTTACTTTAAAAAATAGCATAACTAAATTATCACTTTTTAGCAAAACCAGTAAAATTTAAATTTTAAAGAAATCTACTACATAAGAGCTTTAAGTTTACTGATAAACTATATAAATTAAAATTTTTGGATAGTGAGCGTATGGCGGGGCATTCAAAGTGGGCAAATATTCAGCATCGCAAAGGAAGGCAGGATGCGAAAAGAGGAAAAATTTTTACTAAATTAGTAAAAGAAATTACAGTTGCAGCAAGACTTAGTGGAGGAGATGTAAATTTTAATCCAAGATTAAGGTCGGCTGTAACAGCAGCAAAAGAACAAAGTATGCCCGCTGAGAATATTACAAGAGCAATTAAAAGAGGAACAGGAGAATTAGAAGGGGTTAATTACGAAGAAATAAGGTATGAAGGTTACGGTATTAACGGAGTAGCAATTATTATTGATTGCCTAACGGACAATAAAGTGCGAGCGGTAGCTGATGTGAGACATGCTTTATCAAAAAATGGTGGTAATTTAGGGACTGATGGTTCTGTTTCATTTTTATTTAAACATTGCGGTAGTATCTTTTTTGCACCAACTGATGATAGTGAAAACTTGATGGATGAAGCAATCAATTTAGGTGCTGATGATGTTATTGTTAACGATGACAAGAGCGTAGAAATTATCACCCTGCCTAATGACTTTTTAAAAATAAATGAGGGGCTTGAAAAATTAGGCTTTAAAAAAGAGTTAGCAGAGTTAACAATGAAAGCAGAAAATGAAATTAGTTTAAATGGTGATGATGCAATTAAGATGCAAAAGATTTTAGATATTTTAGAAGATTTGGACGATGTTCAGGAAGTTTATACTAATGCAAATTTTGAAGATTAATTAAGTCATTGAGTACTATTTTAGGCATTGATCCTGGTTTGCGCGTTACTGGATACGGTGTGATATACCAAGAAAAACAAAATTTTCAATACACAACAAGCGGCGCAATAAGAACAACAAAACAAGATCTTGATTTAGCTGTAAGGATAAAAATCATAGTTGATGGCATCACTGAGGTTATTGATAAGTTTAAGCCAAGCGTTGTGGCTATTGAAAAAGTGTTCGTAAATACAAATCCTCAGTCTACACTTTTGTTAGGTCAGGCAAGAGGTGCTGCAATAGCCGCTATTGTGGCTAAAGAAATTAATATTTATGAATACACAGCTCTTCAAATAAAAAAATCTGTTGTAGGAAATGGCCATGCAGATAAAATACAAGTTCAAACAATGGTTCAAAGATTACTTAAATTACCTTCTTTGCCAGGCCCAGACTCAGCAGATGCATTAGCTTGTGCTATATGTCATGCTAATATAAGTGATTCACTCGGTAGGCTTGGAGTTGGTAATAGAATGAAATCAGGCAGAATAATATGATAGGCCGTATAAAGGGGATAATCTTAGAAAAAATACCACCTCATATCTTGATTGATTGTAATGGGGTTGGTTATGAAATTGAAGTCCCCATGACCACTTTCTATGATCTACCTGAAGTAGGAAGTGAGGTGACACTTTTGACACATTTTCTCGTGAGGGAAGACGCTCAATTATTATTTGGCTTTGCCACTGATCAGGAAAGAATTATTTTTAGAAAATTACTAAAAGTTAATGGTATTGGCGCAAAGGCATCATTATCTATTCTAGGTGGAATGACAGTTCAAGAACTCACTCATACAATTCAAGCCCAAGACGTAACTTCTTTAACCAAAATTCCTGGTGTTGGAAAGAAAACTGCAGAGCGTCTCATCTTAGAACTAAAAGATAAATTTTCAGATTCCGAATTTAAATTAACAAGTAATGCTAATTCAACAGAGATGAGTGATATTCAAAATGCTTTGTCTGCTCTGGGATATAATCAAAAGGACATAGTGATTGTCACTAAAGATTTAGACAAAAATATCTCGGTAAATGAAGGCATTAAAAAAGCTTTAAAATTATTATCAAATTAAATTTTAATTATTAGGTAAAAAATGATTGAACCGGATCAATTCAAAAATAGCGAAGCTGTAAGTGGGGAAGAAGAAAGCTTTGAAAGGGCTCTTAGACCCAAAGAATTAACTGATTATGTTGGCCAAGAAAAAATTAGAGAACAATTAGATATTTTTATAAATGCTGCAAAAAAAAGAAAAGAACCACTTGACCACCTACTTTTGTTTGGCCCTCCTGGATTAGGTAAGACTACCCTGGCTCATATAATTGCTAATGAAATGGGCGTAAATCTAAAACAAACATCGGGACCTGTGTTAGAAAAAACTGGAGATTTGGCAGCTTTATTATCCAACTTGGAAGCTAATGATGTTTTGTTCATTGATGAGATACATCGTATTTCGCCTGTGATTGAGGAAATCCTTTATCCTGCAATGGAAGACTATCGTCTTGATATAATGATTGGTGAAGGCCCTTCAGCTCGATCAGTTAAATTAGAATTACCACCATTTACATTAATTGGCGCCACTACAAGAGCTGGGATGTTAACCAATCCACTTCGTGACAGATTTGGAATTGTTTCTCGGCTAGAATTTTATACACAAGAAGAGCTAGCTAAAATTGTATTGAGAAGTGCTGGGCTTCTTGAAACAAAAATTGATAAAGATGGTTCTGAAGAATTAGCGAAACGTTCAAGAGGAACTCCAAGAATTGCAAATAGATTATTAAGAAGAGTTAGAGATTACGCAGAGATTAAAGCTGAGGGTGACATTGATGGTAAAACTGCAAATCATGCATTAAAAATGTTAGATGTGGATTTGATTGGTTTAGATTTAATGGACCGAACTTTTTTAAAAGCAATTGTTGAAAAGTTTTCTGGAGGTCCAGTAGGTTTAGATAATTTAGCTGCTGCAATTGGTGAAGAAAAAGAAACAATTGAGGATGTGATAGAACCTTATCTTATTCAGCAAGGATTTTTGATGAGAACGCCTCGCGGAAGGGTTGCGACTCCGCAAACATATAAACATTTTGGAACTGCAATGCCAAAAAATAAAAATAATGAAAGCTTATGGTAAGTAGTTTATCTTTCAAGTGGCTTGTAAGAATATATTTTGAAGATACAGATAGCGGTGGGGTTGTTTATCATGCAAATTATTTAAAATTTATGGAGCGGGCTAGGACAGAATGGCTTAGAAGCATTAAGTTAGATCAAGCCACATTAAAGAAAAAAGATAAAATAATGTTTGTTGTGGCAAAAGTTGACATAGATTATAAAAAACCTGCGCGTTTTAATGATGAACTTGAAGTTGAGACTATTGTTAACAAAATTGGAGCATCCAAGGTGAGCTTAACTCAAAACATATCCAAGAATTCTCAATTATATACTTCAGCAAAAGTAAGTATCGCATGTTTACATTCTGATACTTTTAAACCACAAAGAATTCCAAAATTAATTAAACAACAAATGGAGATATTATGACTATTGGTAGTGACTTATCCTTCTTTTCATTAATCTGGGGTGCAAGCCTTCCAGTTCAAGCAGTAATGCTTATTTTAGTATTAGCATCTATGGCTTCATGGAAAATTATATATCTTAAAGTAAAGACTCTAAAAAAGGCGGAACAAAATACAGATGATTTTGAGAAAATTTTCTGGTCGGGTGGAAGTTTGAGCAATTTATATGAATCATTTAGTGTGAGATCACCAAACGATATGCCAGGTCTACCTATCATATTCCAGGCGGGTTATAAGGAGTATATGTCCAACAAAAATACAGGTGCACTTGATAAAAAAAGTGTTGAAAGCGTAAGAAGAGCAATGAGTGCAGCTTATAACAGAGAGGTTGATGCACTTGATAGGCACCTACCTTTCTTGGCATCAGTGGGTTCAGTCAGTCCTTACATAGGTTTATTTGGAACAGTATGGGGGATAATGAATGCTTTCATTGGGCTCGCTAATGTTGCTCAAGCTTCTTTAGCTCAAGTTGCACCAGGGATTGCCGAAGCATTAATTGCGACTGCAATTGGACTGTTTGCTGCAATACCTGCAGTCATCGCATACAACAAGTTTGCATCTAAGGTTGACAGAATTTCAATAAGGTATGAAAGCTTCATGGAAGAATTTATCAATATTATGGATCGTAAAGGGTAATTCTATGAGAAAAAGAAGAATGATGGATCAGATAAATGTAGTACCTTACATTGATGTCATGTTAGTACTTCTTGTAATTTTTATGGTAACAGCACCGATGACGAATCCAGGAGTTGTTGAACTTCCCAAAGTTGGTCAAGCATTAAAACAAAAAGTTGATCCAATTGTGATTTCAGTTAAAAAAAATTCAAAAATTGAAGTAAATGGAAAATCATACAAAAAAGATGCATTGTTGGTTTTTTTGAAGCAAAAATTAGAAAAAAATTCTGATCAACCTATTGTAATTGCAGCTGATGAAAAAGTTAAATATGGATCAGTAATATCAATTATGGATTTATTAAAACAAAATGAATTTAATAAAGTAGGCTTGCTACTAAAACCTGAATAAAAATTTAATGAAATTTTTTAAGATTGAAAATAATGAGAATTTGCAGGCTAATCTATTCTCATTTGCAGTTCATTTAGCGCTCTTTCTGATTATGATTTTTTCAGTGGGCTGGCAAACGAAAACACCCAATTATGCAGAGGTAGAGTTATGGGACAGTGTTCCCGTACAAAAAAAAATTAAAAAAACACAAGCTAAACCTAAGCAAAAAATTATTAAAACCAATAAAGCTGCTGAAGCAAAAGCAAAAGCAAAAGCAAAAGCGCAAAAAGAGGCTGATATAAGATTAAAGAAGAAAAAAGCTGCTGAAGCAAAAGCTAAAAAATTAAAAAAACAAAAAGCTATAAAAGCTCTCAAAGAGAAGGTATTGAAGCAAGAAAAAATTGAAAAATTGAAAAAAGAAATGCTTGAAAAAGAAAAACTTGAAAGATTACAACAACAAATAATCGAACAACAAAAAATAGAAAAGATGCAAGCTGAATTGAGAGAAAATGAACTTAAGCAAGAAAACAAACTTGCTATTGATGGAGAAAAGGAAATAAAGGGTGGAGTTAATACTGGAGAATTAAACAAGTATAAATTGCTTATTCAGCAAAAAATTCAGCAAAATGTTAACCAACAATTGTGTGGATTAGATTATATTACTCTAGAATTTAGGATAAGTTTAATGCCTACGGGTGAATTATTAGGTCAGCCTAAGATGACAAAATCAAGTAATATAACAAGTTGTGATGATGCTGTTGAAAGAGCTATTATTCAGTCACAACCACTACCTCTTCCAAAAGATAGAGGCTTATTTAGTAAATTAAAAAATTTAGAATTGAAATTTCATCCAAACGGAGTTGAGTAGTTAGATGACAAAACTTTTATACATTATTTTTGCTGGAATATTTTTTTTCTCATCAAGCATTTCTCATGCTCTTGAAGTAATTGAAATTTTAGGTGGAAAAGCCAATCAGATTCCAATTGCTGTAATGCCTTTCAAAAGTTTTGGGGCTCCAAAAAATATTGCAAAAGTTAACACAGTCATAAAAAGTGATCTAAGTAGGTCAGGTTTATTTTATGCACTAGATACCCGAGGTGTATCAGCCTCACCAAATAGTGATAAAGAAGTTAATTTTTCACAGTGGAAATCTCTTGAAGCACAATTTTTGATTATCGGAAGAGTGGATTTTTTAAAAAAAGAAAAAGTAAAGGTTAGTTGGAGCCTTATTGATATTTATAAACAACAAACAATATTGAGTGGTGAGTATGTCGGTAAAAAAACTCAAATTCGTGCAATCGGACATAAAGTTTCAGATAAAGTTTATGAGAGATTGACGGGGAGTAAAGGAGTTTTTCATACAAAAATTGCTTTTGTAGAAAAATATAATAATGAAAAATATAAATTAAATATTGCTGATTATGATGGTTACAATATCACTAGTTTATTAGATTCTAAAATGCCAATTATTTCTCCTAGGTGGTCTCCTGATGGGGAAAAAATAGCTTATGTCTCTTTTGAAAAAGAGAAACCTGTTATTTATATTCAAGAGATTGCAACCGGAAAGAGAAAATTACTTGCTAATTTTAAGGGCAATAATAGTGCACCTGCTTGGTCTCCAGATGGTAAAAAACTTGCTATTGTTTTGACATACAATGCCAATTCACAAATTTATTTGATTAATGCTGATGGTTCCGATGTAACAAGGTTAGTCAGATCAAGATCAATCACGACAGAGCCTGCATGGTCTCCCGATGGAAAAGAAATTTACTACACCTCTAATCAAGGCGGAGGCCCACAAATATATAAATATAATCTAGACTCTTCTGAAATTAGTAGAGTTACATTTGAGGGAAAATACAATTTATACCCAAGTTTATCTTATGATGGAAAATTACTTTTATATTTAACTCAAGATCAAGGTAAATTTAAAGTTGCTGTCCAAAATCTACTATCTAATCAAGTCCTAAAGCTCACTAAAGGGCCTTTAGATGAGGCACCGGCTTTTGCTCCTAATGGACATATGATACTATTTGTCTATAAAGACTATGGAAAAACAACAAAAATTGGTACAGTATCAATAAATGGACTTAAAATTGACCCACTGCCTTTAGGTAATAAGCAAGTTCAAGAGCCTGCATGGGGGCCAATTAAGAATTAAACAATTAATTAAAAAAGGGGAAAAAGGGTGAAAAAATCTATACTTTTAGCAACGTTTTTAGGGGTTTTGGTTGCAGGATGTAGTTCTACAGAGCTACAAGAGTCGCAGCCTTTAAATCCACCTCAACCAGAATTACAATCAATGCAAGCTGATGATAATCAAGGAACAGCTTATACATCTCCAGATTTAAATTTACTTGAATTAAGAGGTAATCCTTTATTGGCTAAGGATAAAAGAGGAATATATTTCGACTTCAATAAGTATGTAGTTAAGCCAGAGTATATGGAGGTCATTCAAGCTCATGCGAAGTATTTAAATGAGACACCTGCAGCTAATATGAAAATTCAAGGTAATACAGATTACCGTGGTTCTCATGAATATAATTTGTCTCTTGGACAAAAAAGAGCAGTGGCTGTAAAAGAAGCACTTAATTCATTTGGAGTAGATGACTCTCAAATTGAAACAGTTAGTTACGGTAAAGAATATGCCAATCTTGACTGTGTTGAACAAAACTCATGTGGGGAAGATAGACGAGCTGATATAGTCTACACAGTAGAGTAAAAGAACTGAATGAAACGCTATTTATGGGTTGGTCTTTTATTGCTCTCAAATTCTGTTTATGCTTTATTTGAAGATGAAGGGGCAAGAAAGAAGTTAAATGATATTCAAGACCAACTCAATGCGCTTCAAAGCTCAATTGAATTTGAGATAAAAGAAAAATTTACCAACTTCGAAAAAAATAATAAAGTCGACCCAAGGTTAATTAATAACCTCTCAGAAAAAATAAATTCATTATTTGATGATCTTGCAAAGCTTCGAGGAGAAGTTGAAGTATTGACTTATGCGGTGCAAACTTCAGAAGAGCGCCAAAAAGTTTTGTATTCTGAATTAAATGAGCGTTTGCAAAAAATTGAAGAAAATACTCAAAAAATTGAAAGTAGTTTTAAAAATGTAGAGCCTGTTCAAGAGGATGTTCCTTTAACTCAAAATAATCTAGTTATTCAAGAAGAAGAGGCCGTACTTCCTGAAATTGCTCCTGAACCAATTCCTGGAGCGGCTGATTTGCCACCGCTAGTTGATAAGAATATAGAATACCAGGAGTTTGAGGATGCAAAGAAGCTTATAACAGCGACGAAGTACAAAGAGGCATTTGACGCTCTTGATAAGTTTATAATTAATTACCCAGCTTCAGAATTATTACCCGAGGCGAAATTCAATTTAGGTTATACCCAATTTGCATTAAGAAATTATAAAGCGGCAATCAACACTTTTAATAAGATTGTTTTAGATTACCCAGATAACCCAATAGCCCCAAATAGCTTATATCAACTTTCAAATTCACAAATACAACTTACACGTATAACAAAAGCTAAACAAACTCTTCGGACTTTGATAAAAAAATATCCTAATGCCGATATCATTCAAAGTGCTAAAAAGAGACTTAAGGATTTAGAATCAATTAAGTTATAAACTCTAGATTTTCATTCAAGTGACTACTCTTAAAATTAATGAAATATTTTTTTCACTCCAAGGTGAAAGTTCATATATTGGAATCCCAACTATTTTTATACGTTTGACAGGATGCCCAATGCGATGCACATATTGTGATACTGCTTATGCTTTTCATGATGGAAAAAAAATGACCATTCAGGAAATACTAAAAGAAATTTCTCAATACAAAACAAAATATGTAACTGTTACAGGTGGGGAGCCTTTAGCTCAAAAGCCTTGCTGGGATCTTCTAAAAGATTTGAGTGATAAAGGCTACTCAGTTTCCTTGGAAACAGGAGGTGCGATTAGTATTGAAGGTGTTGATAAGAGAACAAAAATTATTTTGGATATTAAAACACCTGAGTCTGGGGAAAGTTTAAATAATAATAAAAAAAATTTTTCTTTAATAGATAAAAAAGATGAAATTAAATTTGTAATTTCAAATAAAGATGATTATCAATGGGCGAAAAAGCTTATTGAGAAAGAATGTTTGACTAATAAGGCGCCAGTAATTTTTTCACCGGTGTATGCAAAATTGTCATATGAAGATTTATCAAATTGGATATTAGAGGATAACCTTAATGTTAGGTTTCAGGTACAACTTCATAAAATAATTTGGGGGGAGAAAAAAGGTGTCTAAAAAAGCAATTATATTATTATCCGGAGGTCTCGATTCTGCTACATCGCTAGCAATTGCAAAAAAGGAAAAATATGATTGTTATGCGCTAAGTGTAAATTATCATCAGAGACATAACTATGAATTGGTCGCCGCTAAAAATATTGCAAATTTTTTTTCAGTAAAGGATTTGAAAGAGGTTGAGATTGATTTAAGTTGGTTACAAAATTCAGCTCTAACTAATAAATCACTAAATATCCCTGAAAATCCATCAACTGGTATTCCAGTAACCTATGTTCCTGCAAGAAATACCATAATGATGTCACTTGCGATGGCATGGGCGGAGTCAATAGACTGTACGAATATTTTTATTGGTGTCAATGCAGTAGATTATTCAGGTTATCCCGACTGTAGGGAAGAGTACATAAAAAGTTTTCAAAATATGGCTAATTTGGCTACAAAGAAAGCAGTAGAAGGAGATTTGATAAAAATACATACCCCCTTAATAAATCTATCAAAGAAAGAAATAATACAAAAGGGCGTTGAGTTAGGTGTCGATTATTCACTTACCGTTTCTTGCTATCAAGTCACTTCAGACGGTCTTGCATGTGGAAAATGTGATTCGTGTCGATTGAGAAAAGCTGGGTTCAAAGATGCAGGCCTACCTGATCCAACTAGATATTTATAAAAAATCAACAATTTAATTTGCCAAATACGCTTAAAATAGCGTAAAATTTCCGCCTTTCTGTAAATAATTAATATAAGAGATTTAGATTATGGTAGTAATTAGACTTTCAAGAGGCGGTTCTAAAAAAAGACCTTATTTCAATGTAGTGGTTGCTGAGTCAAGCAAAAAAAGAGATGGCAGATTCATCGAGCGTGTTGGTTTTTATAATCCAAGCGCTAGAGAAGGATCTGAAACTCTTAGGTTAGAGTCGGAAAGAATAGAATATTGGCAGTCAAATGGAGCGCAACTCTCTGAAACAGTAAATAGAATAGTAAAGCTTAATGCAAAAGGACCGGATGGATTGGTTGCGATGAAAAAGAAAGATGAAGCAAAAGCATTAGCTAGAAAAAATAAAAAAGCAGCTGATAAAGCAGCTAAAGCTGAGGAAGCAGTTTCAGCGGAAGAAGCTGCTGCCCCTGCGGAAGAAGCTCCAAAAGAAGAAGCTGCTGCCCCTGCGGAAGAAGCTCCAAAAGAAGAAGC
>JABBAU010000016.1:1799-11185 GCA_018607785.1 Methylobacillus sp. | reverse complement strand
GCTTCATTGGTATTACTGAAACACTCAAAAGTAATATTAGCTTTTGCTAGCGCTTTTTCAAAAACCCATCGTATTGATTTATCATCATCTAGAACCCAAACTTGACTCATTTTTTATCCTTAGTTGGCTCTAAATTATTTTCAATTGGCAATATGATAGAAAAAATGGTTTTTCCGGGAACGCTATGACAATCAATCATGCCTTGATGCAAAGCTATGAGATTTTGAGCAAGAGATAAGCCTAAGCCTGACCCGTTTTCATTACCAGTGACAAGTGGAAAAAATATCTTATCAATCAATTCATTTTTGATCCCCGGACCGTTATCGATTATATCGATGCGAATCGCAGTGGCATGCTTTTTTTTGCGAAAAACAATCTGTCTTTCTGCTCTTGTGACGAAGGATAATTTCATTTCTTCTTGTTTATTTTGTTTCATTGCTTGAGCACCATTTCTGGCAATATTTAGGATCGCTTGTATCAGCTTCTCACGATCAACAACAAATTCTGGGAGACTGACATCGTAATCTCTTACAAAAGAAATATCAGTGGAAAATTCAGATAGAATTAAACTTCTCACCCTTTCTAAAATTTCATGAATGTTTGTTTTTTTATAGATAGGCATTTGATGTGGAGTAAGCATCCTGTTCATCAAGTTTTGCAGTCGATCTGCTTCATTAATAATAATTTGTGTGTATTCCTTTAATGAGTCTTCGCTTAATTCTTGTTCAAGTAGTTGGGCAGCCCCTCTTAATCCCCCAAGTGGGTTTCTGACTTCGTGGGCAAGATTTCTGAGTAATTCAGTATTCGCTTGTTGCTGGATAAACATTCTTTCTTCTCTTGCTACTTTTAATTGTTGATCCATTTGAACAAATTCAATAATAAATTCATCTTTAGATTCAATCAAAGCAGTGACAGTCAAGCTCACACATATGGTTTTTTTCTGATGAGTTTGAATAAAGAATTCATGTTCTTTGTAGCTATTTTTTTGTGCTTCAACTTTTTGAATGATGTCTTTAAAAAAGTTGTTAGTATCTTCAAAAAAAATACTTATATTATTATTAATTGCTTGTTTAGCACTGACTTCAAATATTGATTCAGTGCTTGGATTTATATAATGAATAATTAGGTCTCTATCACAAACTATTATTGCAGTGGTGAGTGACTCCATTCCTTCATATTTTTTTTCTTTTAATTCACCATTCATTTTTGTTCCTAACTTATAGCTATTTAACGTGCTTTAAAAAATTTGATGCACAAAAAAAGTGCAAGCTAATTTTGATTGAAAAAAAACGAGGCTTACCCTCGTTTTTTTTAAAAACTGTCTATAAGCTATAGTACATATCAAACTCTATAGGATGTGGTGTCATTCTCATACGTGTCACATCTTCCATCTTAAGTCCGATATAGCTATCAATAAAATCATCACTGAATACGCCACCTTTAGTTAAAAATTGACGATCTTGATCTAGGGCTGCTAAAGCTTCTTCAAGAGATGCTGAGACTTGAGGAATTTTTGCTTCTTCTTGGGCCGTCAAGTCATATAAATCTCTTGTTTCATGATCCCCTGGATGAATTTTATTTTGAATACCGTCAAGGCCTGCCATCATCATGGCACTAAACGCAAGATAAGGATTGGCCATAGGATCTGGAAATCTAACCTCAATACGACGTGCTTTGTCTGATGCAACATGCGGGATTCTAATGGCTGCTGATCTATTTTTTGCTGAATAAGCTAACATAACCGGTGCTTCAAAACCTGGCACGAGTCGCTTATATGAATTAGTTGATGGATTAGTAATAGCATTTAATGCTTTACCATGTTTAATTATGCCACCAATATAATAAAGTGCTTCATCGCTTAAGTTTGCGTATTTTTTCCCTGCAAAGAGATTTTTACCTTTTTTCCAAATAGATTGATGCACATGCATTCCTGTTCCGTTATCATTTAGCACAGGTTTTGGCATGAATGTCGCTGTTTTACCATAATGATGTGCGGTGTTCATTACCACGTACTTGAGTATTTGAGTCCAATCAGCTCTCTCTGTGAGTGAGGAAAATTTTGTGCCTATTTCATTTTGACCTGACCCGGCTACTTCGTGATGATGGACTTCTACGGGAACGCCCATTTCTTCTAACGTTAGACACATTTGGGAGCGAAGATCTTGTAATGAATCTACTGGGGGCACTGGAAAATACCCACCTTTTACTCTTGGTCTATGACCCACATTACCACCTTCATGCTCATTTTTAGAATCCCATTCAGCTTCTTCAGAGCTAATTTTTACTGAAGATCCACTCATGCCAGAATCCCAAGTAATCGAATCAAATACAAAAAATTCAGGTTCAGGTCCAAAATATACCGTATCACCTATACCAGTTTTTTTGAGATACTGCTCTGCACGATTTGCAATAGTTCTAGGATCTCTGTCATAACCTTTTCCATCAGCTGGATCTACCACATTACAAGTGAGTATCAGTGTAGATTCTTCCATGAAGGGGTCGATATTTGCAGTGCTAGGATCTGGGAAAAGCAACATATCTGAAGCATTAATGCCTTTCCATCCAGCGACTGATGAACCATCAAAAGCATGGCCGTCTGTAAATTTACTTTTATCAAACGCAGAGATTGGGACTGTTACATGTTGCTCCTTACCTCTTGTATCCGAAAATCTCAAATCAACGAACTTAACGTTGTTACTTTTAATTTTTTTCATTACATTTGCGACAGACATACTTTTCACTCCTTATTTTTTATTCAATAATTTTAATTATCATGTATTAAATGTTTCTAATGGTGCAATTTTACTTACTTAAATATAAAAATAAACAAAAAATATATATTTTGCACTATATTAGTGCAATAATATAAAATTTATGCACCAATATAGTAAATAAATATTAATTTTTACAGATAAGCCATACCATTTATAATAACTGATGTGAATAAAATAACTAAAAAATTTGCCGTACTCGGTCACCCTATATCTCATTCCTTATCACCAAAGATACATAATCATTTCGCTAAACAGTTTGGTATTCAAATTGAATACCAACGCATTGATGTAGATGGTAGGAATTTTAAAAAAACTTTAAATGAATTGAAAGAAGCCGGGTATGCAGGTTTAAATATAACGCTACCATTAAAAAATTTAGCATGGGAAGTTTGTGAAGAATTGTCACTGAGGTCCCAGCAAACAAAATCAGTGAATACAATATCTATAAAAAATGGTAAATTTTTTGGAGAAACAACTGACGGTTTGGGATTGATAGCAGATTTAAACTTAAAAGGTGTGGCTTTAAAAAATAAAAAAATTTTAGTCATTGGTGCGGGCGGCGCCTCGAATGGAGTAATGTATGATTTAATTTCACAGTGTCCAGAAATTATTTCCTTAACCAATAGAACTATATCTAAATCTCATGATATGAGAGAGTATTGGCTTGAATTTGCAAAAGAAAAAAAAGTAACAATCAACGTTCTTGGTGCCGATCAGCATATTATTTTTGATTTAATTATAAATGCAACCTCGTCGTCGCTTGATGGAGGCCAGGCTGTTTTACCAAAAAACTTAAATGGAAGTTTTTGGTATGACATGATGTACGGTCAGCAAACACCTTTTTTAATTGAGGCTGAGAAAAATAAAGCAAAATTTTCTGATGGTTTGGGCATGCTGGTTGAGCAAGCTGCAGCTGCTTTTGAGATTTGGCATAAGCTAAAACCAGATACTCAACCAACTTATGAAACCTTATAGGTAATCTTTTAAAAATTTACCCGTGTAACTTTCTTTGTTTTTACAAATTTCGGCTGGTGAACCTTCAGCGATGATCTGTCCTCCGCCATCACCCCCCTCAGGCCCTAAATCGATGATCCAATCTGCGGTTTTAATGACATCTAAATTATGTTCAATTATAGCTAATGTATTTCCATTCTTTTTGAGTTGGTGCAGAACATTCAAAAGAAGTTGAATGTCAGCAAAGTGAAGACCTGTTGTAGGTTCATCTAATATATAAAGCGTTTTACCAGTATCCCTTTTTGATAGCTCTAGTGCAAGCTTAACTCGCTGGGCCTCTCCTCCTGATAGTGTGGTGGCATTTTGACCTAATTTTATATAACTTAAACCCACGTTTAAAAGCGTTTTTAATTTTCTTTCGATCACAGGAATAGCACTAAAAAAGTCGTAGGCTTGTTCAACTGTCATCGATAAAACGTCATGTATATTTTTATTTTTGTATTTGATTTCTAAGGTTTCTCGGTTGTAACGTTGTCCCTCACAAAAATCACACTTTACATAAACGTCAGGTAAAAAATGCATTTCAACTTTGACCACCCCATCGCCTTCACATGATTCACATCGACCTCCTTTTACGTTAAAAGAAAATCTACCGGGGGCGTATCCCCTTAGTTTACTTTCAGGCACTTTTGCAAATATATCTCTGATGGGGGTAAAAAGGCCTGTATAAGTTGCTGGATTTGATCTTGGTGTTCTCCCAATCGGACTTTGATTTACATCAACAACTTTATCAAAAAAATCAAATCCTTTAATTTCATCGTGTTGGCCAACCTCTAAATTGCTTTTGTAGAGATGCTTTGCAAGTGAGTGATAAAGTGTATTGTTTATCAGAGTAGATTTACCACTGCCTGATACACCCGTGATACATGTCATTAAACCAATAGGTAATTTAAAGTCTACATTTTTTAAGTTATTGCCCCGCGCTTTAAAAATTTGAAAAAAATCTTTACTTGGTTTTGATTTTTCTTTTGAAAGCGCAATAACTTTTTTACCAGACAAATATTGACCTGTAAGTGACTCCTTATTATTTAAAATTTCCTGGGGCGTTCCTTCGGCTACTACTTTACCTCCATGAATACCTGCACCTGGACCGATATCCACTACATAATCTGCAGCCATAATGGCATCATAGTCATGCTCAACAACGATAACGGTGTTTCCTAAATCACGTAAATTTTTTAGTGTTTTTAATAATTTAGCGTTATCTTTTTGATGTAATCCTATTGAAGGTTCATCTAAAACGTACATGACGCCTGTCAATCCACTTCCAATTTGTGAGGCCAGTCTTATGCGTTGGGCTTCACCACCAGATAATGTTTCGGCAGTTCTTGATAGTGATAAATAATCTAAACCAACGTTGATAAGAAAAAAAATTCTATTTTTAATTTCTTGAATAATTTTTTCCGCTACCTTAGCTTTAGCTCCCTTAAGCTCGAGGTTCTCAAAAAAATCAAAAGCTTTTTTTAAGGCCAATTCACAAATAAAATTAAGATTTTTATCCCCTATTAAAACATGCCTAGCTTCTTCTCGAAGGCGAGCACCTTTGCATGAAGGGCAGGTATGCACATTAAGGTATTTTGCAATTTCGTCTCTGACAATACCTGAATCAGTTTCTTGATAACGCCGTGTAAGGTTATTTAAAATACCCTCAAAAGAATGTGATTTTGAATAAACTTTTCCATGTTCGCTTAAGTATGAAAATTCAATAATTTCTTTTTTGCTTCCATATAAAATAACGAACTGAATATCTTTGGATAAATTTTCAAAAGGCGTTTCAATATCAAAATTGTAATGACTAGCAAGGCTTGTGAGCATTTGAAAATAAAATTGATTTCTTTTATCCCAACCTTTTATAGCACCTGCCGCTAATGAAAGTTGAGGAAATGCGACAACTTTTTCTGGGTCGAAAAAACTCTTATGTCCCAAGCCATCACATTCTGGACATGCACCCATCGGATTGTTAAAGGAGAACAGTCGGGGTTCTAATTCAGGAATAGCATAATCACAATGAGGACAAGCAAATTTTGATGAAAAAAGACGTGTCTCATCTGTATCCATATCCAAGGTTAAGATTTTCCCATCAGTGAGTTTAAGTCCAGTCTCTATGGATTCAGTAATTCTTTGCTTTATGTCTTTGTGAATTTTAATGCGATCAACAACAACATCAATTTGGTGATTTATTTTTTTCTCTATTTCAGGGAGATTATCAATTTCATAGATAGTGCCATCCAGCCTAATTCTAATAAACCCCTGGGCTCGAAGTTCATTGATTAAGTCTGCATGGCTCCCCTTTCTATTATTAATAACAGGAGCAAGAATAATTACTTTAGTATTCTCAGGCAGTTCTAATAATTGATCAACGATTTGAGAAATAGTTTGAGCTTCAAGTTTTATGCTATGTTCGGGACAAATAGGATCTCCTGCTCTTGCAAATAACAGTCTCAAATAGTCATGGATTTCTGTAACAGTGCCAACAGTCGATCTTGGATTATGTGAAGTCGATTTTTGTTCTATGGAGATTGCAGGTGACAGCCCCTCTATAAGATCAACATCTGGCTTATTTAATCGATCAAGAAATTGTCTTGCATAAGCAGATAATGACTCTACATATCTTCTTTGTCCCTCGGCATAAAGTGTGTCAAAAGCTAATGATGATTTTCCGGATCCAGAAAGACCAGTGATTACAATTAGTTTGTTACGAGGAAGGTTAAGCGAGATATTTTTTAAATTATGGGTTCTCGCTCCTTTAATATTAATATAATCCATTAAATTTCATCTAATTATGCGCAACCTGATAATATAGCGGAATATTTATATTAAATGCAACTTGAATTCAATTCTTATGGTTCAGAAAGACAGAATGACCCCCAGTGAAATTAAAGCAAGCTCAATTTTGGCCTCTATTTATGCTTTAAGAATGCTAGGTATATTTTTAATACTTCCAATTTTTTCAATCTATGCTGCGGACCTTCCAAGTCAGCCGTCGGCTTTTCAGATAGGTTTAGCACTTGGTATTTATGGGCTCACACAGGCAATTTTTCAAATACCTTTTGGCATGATATCTGATTTTTTAGGACGAAAAAAAGTCATTTATTTCGGGTTGATACTATTTATAATAGGCTCATTAATTGCAGGTTTATCAAATGAGATGGAGTTAATTATTTTAGGCCGGGCAATTCAGGGTGCGGGTGCCATCTCAGCTGTACTAAGTGCTTTATTAGCAGACTTGACCTCGGATGAAAGTCGAACAAAAGCAATGGGTATAGTGGGGGTCTCTATTGGTTTAACATTTGCATTATCGTTAGTGCTTAGTCCAATTCTAAATAAATTAATTGGCGTTCCAGGTATTTTTATTTTAATGGGAATTTTATCTTTCATAGCGATCATAGTAATAAAGCTATTTATAGTTGAGGCTCCAAAAAAAAATAAAGTAACAATTAATCTCGCTGAGTTTTTATTTATTCTCAAAAGATGGGATCTAAATAGATTAAACCTTGGAATTTTTGTCTTACACGCTACACAGATTTCGTTGTTTATTGTAATACCTTATTATTTAATATCAAAAGGTGGTATTCCACTTTCCGAGCACTGGAGTATTTATTTACCTATTTTATTTTTATCATTTATTTTTATGGTGCCCATGATTATTTTTTCTCAAAGATGGAATTTATCTAAACAAACCTTCTTGATTTCAATAGTTCTTCTATTCTTATCACAATTTTTATTCATTAATTATTCTTACGATATATTGAATATAAGTTTAGCTTTATTAATTTATTTTATTGGGTTTAATTTTTTAGAGGCATCACTGCCAAGTTTAGTAAGTAGAATTGCACCAATTGATAGAAAAGGTTTCTCTCTAGGGGTGTATAATACATGTCAATCTTTAGGGATGTTTTTTGGGGGAGTCGTTGGCGGCTTAGCAGCTAATAATTATGGATATATAGGCGTTTTTTATTTTTGTGGAATTATAATTTTTATCTGGTTTATTTTTTCTTTATCAATAAAAATGCCTGATTTAAAAAGGGTTTCAAAAATATCATAGGGGATTATTTATTATGTCAGTTAATAAGGTAATTTTGGTGGGAAGATTGGGACAAGATCCTGATGTAAGGTATATGCCAAATGAAACAGCTGTATGCAATTTTAGTTTAGCTACAAGCAGTTCATATAAAGATAAATCGGGAGAGAAGGTAGATCAGACTGAATGGCACAGAATTGTGATGTTTGGAAAGGTTGCAGAAATAGCAAAAGAATATTTAAAAAAAGGCAGTCAAGTATTTATCGAGGGAAGACTTCAGACCAGAAAATGGCAAACAAAAGAGGGGCAGGATCGATATACGACAGAGGTGGTAGCAGCAACAATGCAAATGCTTGGATCTAAGGACAGCTCTTCCGGCGGTGGTGAGTCACCAAGTGACTTTGATCAAACAAAAAATCAGTCATCTAATGAACCAACTAAAGCTCCATCACCCGCTGTTGAATCTTTTGACCAATTAGAAGATGATATTCCATTTTAAATAAAGATTTGAAATAATACTTATGCCAATTTATGAGTTTTTATGCGAGGGCTGTGGTTATCAAGAGGATTTAATGCGGAAGATTAGTGAGCCGGCAAAGACCGAATGCCCAAAATGTGGCAGTCAAAACTTTATTAAACAAGTGTCAGCTGCAAATTTTAAATTAAAAGGTTCTGGTTGGTATGAAACGGATTTTAAAAATAAACCAAAAGAAACAAAAAATAATAATAATAATTTAAAAGAAACTTCAAAAAAAACAGAAAAGCAAAATGTTTAAAAAAAATATACTTACAGGCCTACTCGTTTTAATTCCCATTGTCCTAACTTTATGGGTTTTAATAACGCTCACTCAATTTTTAGATCAAGTACTGCATTTCCTTCCTGAAGAGTTTCAGCCAGATGTATTATTTGGAGGAGCAATTCCTGGCTTTGGCGTAATTGTTACACTTGCAGTTGTTTTTTTTACAGGTGTTATCGCTAATAATTTTTTTGGAAAAAAAATTATTTCTGTTTACGAATATATTTTAAATAAAGTACCAGTAATTAGTTCTATCTATAAAGGCATAAAACAAGTCTCCGATACACTTTTATCAAACTCTGGACAAGCCTTTTCTAAGGCAGTTTTAATTGAGTTTCCGCATGCAGGAACGTATACATTTGCGTTTATTACAGGGGTACCAAGTGAACAAATTGCAAAGTACCTTAAAGGAAAGTATGTAAATGTCTATGTCCCAACAACACCTAACCCAACTTCTGGCTATACTTTAATAGTTCCTACAAAAAAAATTATTGAGATCGATCTGAGTGTCGATCAAGTCCTTAAGTATGTTATTTCGATGGGAGTTTCAACATCAGATAAAGAATTCGTTAAAAATAATAAAAAGAAAAGAAAGTAGAAAAAAATGAGAACACATTTTTGTGGTGAATTAAATAAATCCCATGAAGGGACAGAAGTAAAATTATGTGGCTGGGCGCATAGACGAAGAGATCATGGCGGAGTCATATTTATCGATTTAAGAGATAAAAAAGGGCTTGCTCAAATAGTCATCGATCCGGATACGCCAGAGGCATTTAAAGC
>JABBAU010000016.1:0-1699 GCA_018607785.1 Methylobacillus sp. | reverse complement strand
GAAGCACACCAGAGGGAGCAAGAGATTATTTAGTTCCATCAAGAGTTCATCAGGGTGAATTTTTTGCATTACCCCAATCACCACAGCTGTTTAAACAAATGTTAATGGTTTCAGGGTTCGATAGATATTTTCAAATTGCTAAATGCTTTCGGGATGAAGATTTAAGAGCAGACAGGCAACCAGAATTTACTCAACTGGATATTGAGCTTTCATTTTCAAATGAAGAAGAAATTATGCAGATTAATGAAGGCATGATTCGACAAATGTTTATGGAAACAATGAAAATTGAACTTCCAAATACATTTCCTCAATTAACTTATGCGGATGCAATGAGTAAATATGGGTCAGATAAACCTGATTTAAGAGTCACGCTTGAGCTTATTGATTTAACAAATGAGCTTAAGAAAGTTGAATTTAAAGTTTTTTCATCAGCAGCAAATATGGCTAATGGCAGAGTGGCTGCGCTTAAAATTCCAGGGGGATCAGAATTATCAAGATCTGAAATCGACGCCTATACAGAATTCGTGAAAATCTATGGCGCCAAAGGCTTAGCATATATTAAAGTTAATGATGTCACACAACTTGACGAAAATGGTCTTCAAAGTCCAATTGTTAAAAATATAGATACTGATGCGTTAAAAGCAATAATTGAAAAAACAAAAGCATCCAATGGAGATTTAATTTTCTTTGGTGCAGATAAAGAGAAAATAGTGAATGAGGCATTGGGTGCTTTGAGAGAGAAAATAGGACATGATAAAAATCATGTTAATGATTTAACTTGGGCGCCTTTATGGATTGTTGACTTCCCCATGTTTGATTTTGATGAAGAAAATAAAAGATGGAATGCATTACATCATCCTTTTACAGCACCAAAAGATGGACATGAAGACCTGCTTGAATCAGATCCGGGTAAATGCTTATCAAAAGCTTATGACATGGTTATTAATGGCTCCGAAGTTGGTGGAGGTTCAATTCGTATTCATAAAAGCGAAGTCCAGTCAAAAGTATTCAAGGCCTTAAATATCTCCAAAGATGAATCAGAGGAAAAATTTGGTTTTTTACTGGAAGCTTTGCAATATGGTGCACCACCTCATGGAGGTATAGCTTTTGGGCTGGATAGAATCGTAACGCTCTTAGCAGGTGCCGAATCAATTAGAGATGTCATTGCTTTCCCAAAAACTCAAAAAGCACAGTGTTTATTAACCAATGCCCCAAATGAAGTAGATGACAAGCAATTAAGAGAGCTTCATATTAAAACAAGGTTAACAGTTAACCCAAAAAATGATTAACGGCATTGATCATTATAATCTTCGATCAGATGAAAAAATGATTGAGATTCTTAAAGATTTCTATATCAATATTGTAGGTTTGAAGCTAGGTCATCGACCGCCTTTTAAAAGTAAAGGGTATTGGTTATATGCAGGCAGTAAAGATATTCTTCATTTAAGTTCATCGAAAGACAATGTAAAAAATTTAACAAATGTGAATTCAACTTTAGATCATGTTTCTTTTTCTGCAATTGATAAGAGTTTTTTTTTAGAAACCCTTAAAAAAAATAATATTATCTTTAAAGAGAGATATATTCCTGAAATAAATATTGAACAGTTATTTTTTAAAGACCCCGCCGGTAACGGTATTGAATTAATTTTTTTAGATAAATCTTAAAGAGAGGATTGATATGAAAAGTTATAAAAAAGAA
>JABBAU010000059.1 GCA_018607785.1 Methylobacillus sp. | reverse complement strand
AAAGAGGTTAAAGCTAAAGAGCCAGTGAAAGAGGTTAAAGCTAAAGAGCCAGTGAAAGAAATTACTGTCGAAGAGCCAACAGTTAAAATTGACACAAAAACTTTCAAATCATCTATTTCAAGTGTTGATGACAACATTACTGAGGTTATTATTAAAGACAAAGAAGAGGATGGTTTAACTACTTTACACATGCTCCTCCTAGCACTTTTATTAATATCTATTGTAGGATTGCTAGTAATTCTCTCAAGAAAAAAACGCAAAGCTTCTTTGTTATTTGATGAAGAATTAGATGTAAAAGCATCTGAAACATTCAATCATACGAGCGATTCTGCAACTTCTTTAAAACCAACTGATCGATATATTGATGCAATGAATAAAAAAAATAAAGGATAAAGATGGAAAGATGTTGTATTCATTTTTACTTCTCCTTTGTGTTTTTTTTCTTTTTTTTTAATAAATGAGAATCGCTGCTTCAATTGAATATGCGGGACAAGATTTTTCAGGCTGGCAAAAGCAACCTAGAGTTAAAACAATACAAGGTGAACTTGAGAAAGCAATTTTTTCAATTACTAAACAAAATATAGGCACAACCGCAGCTGGAAGAACTGACTCAGGTGTCCATGCTTTAGGCCAGGTTATTCACTTTGACACAAAATTAAAAAGATCTATGCATTCATGGGTGAAAGGAATTAATGCTTTTTTACCTGAATCAATTCGTGTTAAATGGGCTGTTGAGGTTTCTGATGATTTTCATGCACGCTTTTCTGCGAAGCAGAGGGAATATCAATACTTACTGCTAAATCAACCAATAAATTCAGCAATTATGAGGCAAAATTGTGGTTGGACTTTTTACAATCTAAATATAGATCTAATAAAAAAATCATTACTAAAGTTCAAAGGCAAACATGATTTTAATGCTTTTAGATCTTCCGAATGTCAGGCTAAATCATCAGTGAGAACTATTTCCAAAATATGTGTAAAGCAACACAAAGAATACTTTCTATTTACTTTTGTTGCAGACGCTTTTTTACAACATCAGATTAGAAATATGTTGGGTACAATCTTAAAAGTAGGATATGGTGCCATCGATGTTAGTAGAATTGACTTTTTGTTAAAACAAAATGACCGTCGTTTAGTGCCTGCAACTTTTTCACCAAATGGTTTATATCTAACTAATATTAGGTATGATTCTCATTGGGGGCTGCCTAAGTCAAATAATAAAATAAATATAAATTTATAGCTTGTAAAAAACATTGAGAACTAGAGTAAAAATTTGTGGGATAACAACAAAATCTGATGCAGTTTTTGCATCAGACCTAGGAGTTGATGCATTAGGCTTTGTCTTTTATGAAGATAGCCCACGGTTCATTGACCCAGAATTGGTTGGACAAATATCATCATGCCTTCATCCTTTTATATTAAGGGTAGGTTTGTTTGTTAATGCCAAAGATAGTTTCGTAAAAGACTCAATTAATAGATCAAAAATAAATCTTTTACAATTTCATGGAGATGAATCAGAGGAGTATTGCAATCAGTTTAATTTACCTTATATCAAATCTATTTCAATGAAAGACAACATAAATTTGATAGAATACTCTAATAAATATAATTCAGCATCTGCCCTTTTGCTTGACACTTTTAGTAGAGAACTTAAAGGCGGCACAGGCGAAGTTTTTGATTGGGAAAAAATCCCCAAAAATTTTTCAGTACCCTTAATTGTTGCAGGTGGATTAAATCCAGACAATGTGGATACTTTGATTAAATTAGCGAATCCTTTTTGTGTTGATGTTAGTGGTGGAGTTGAAATTAAGAAAGGTATTAAGGATAGAGAAAAAATGAAGAAATTTATGGTGGGAGTACACAATGCAACCTTATGATTTACCCGATGAATTTGGCCACTTTGGACAATTTGGTGGTACCTTCGTCGCTGAAACGCTCATAGAGGCCTTAGATGAACTCAGAGAAATGTATACAAAATATAAAGATGACCCCGAGTTTTTGGCTGAATTTCATAGTGATTTAAAGCATTTTGTGGGAAGACCAAGCCCTATCTATTTTGCAGAAAGACTTACCAAGCAAAGTGGAGGAGCTAAAATATTTCTTAAAAGAGAAGATCTTAACCATACAGGTGCTCACAAAGTAAATAATACTGTTGGACAAGCCTTGCTAGCAAAAAAAATGGGAAAACCGAGAGTTATTGCAGAGACAGGGGCAGGTCAGCATGGCGTTGCGACGGCTACAATTGCTGCTAGGTTAGGGTTGGAATGTGTTGTGTATATGGGGTCTGAGGACGTCAAAAGGCAATCTCCCAATGTTTATAGGATGAAACTCTTAGGGGCTACTGTTGTTCCAGTAGAAAGTGGATCAAAAACACTCAAAGACGCATTAAATGAAGCTTTAAGGGATTGGGTTACCAATGTGTCAAATACCTTTTATATTATCGGCACTGTAGCCGGACCTCATCCTTATCCAATGATGGTTAGAGATTTTAATTCTGTTGTAGGTAAAGAATGTTTGGAGCAAATGCCAGAAATTGCAAATAAGCAACCTGATGCAGTTGTCGCCTGTGTTGGAGGTGGCTCAAATGCTATGGGTATTTTTTATCCATACATTGAACATAAAGATGTAAAGTTAATTGGTGTAGAGGCTGCAGGAGAGGGAATAGAGACAGGAAAGCATGCAGCTCCGTTAACATCTAACAGTAAAATAGGTGTCCTTCATGGAAATAGAACATATCTCATGCAAAATGCAGAAGGACAAATCATCGAGACACACTCTGTATCTGCAGGTCTTGATTATCCGGGTGTTGGCCCTGAACATTCTTGGTTAA
Source organism: Methylobacillus sp. (assembly GCA_018607785.1). Taxonomy (GTDB): domain Bacteria; phylum Pseudomonadota; class Gammaproteobacteria; order Burkholderiales; family Methylophilaceae; genus BACL14. The sequence continues at coordinate 9,597 of JABBAU010000059.1, read as the reverse complement.
AGGATTCAGGAAGAGCGAGTTACGTGGCAATAAAAGATGATGAGGCATTGGAAGCATTTCATAATTTATGCAAAGTTGAGGGAATTATTCCAGCATTAGAGACAAGTCATGCTCTTGCCTATGCGCAAAAATTAGCCTCTCAAATGTCTTCAGAAGAGGTTATCTTAGTAAATTTATCTGGAAGAGGAGATAAAGATATCAATACAGTGGCAAATATTTCAGGAATTTCTTTGTAGATATGTCAAAAATAAAAGTTACATTTGAGAAATTAAAAGAGGCTAATAAAAGTGCATTAATTCCATTTATTACTGCAGGTGACCCTCACCCAAAGGACACTGTTCAATTAATGGATACATTGGTTGAAAATGGTGCTGATATGATCGAGCTGGGTATCCCTTTTTCTGACCCAATGGCGGATGGACCAGTTATTCAGAGGGCTAGCGAACGTGCACTTAACAATAAAGTTGGCATTAAAGATACAATAAAACTTGCAAAAGATTTCAGAAAAACTAATAAAGAAACACCTTTAATTCTAATGGGATATGCAAACCCTATTGAGGCCATCGGTGTAGAAAATTTTATTCAGTTAATAAAGGAAGCGCAAATTGATGGAGTTATTACTGTTGATTACCCACCTGAAGAATCGAGAGAATTTGTAAAAAAACTAAATGAACAAAAGATTGACAGTATTTTTTTATTATCACCAACAACTGAAGATGAGAGAATTAAATTAATCGCTGAACAGGCTTCAGGTTTTTTATACTACGTCTCTCTAAAAGGCGTAACAGGCGCAGCTAACATTGACATTAAACAAGTCTCTGAGAAAGTAAATAACATAAAAAAATACTCTGATTTACCAGTTGCGGTTGGTTTTGGAGTAAGAGATGCGGATACAGCAAAATCAGTTGCAGAAATTTCAGATGCCGTTGTTATCGGAAGTAGAATTGTCAAAGAGATTGAAGCATCAGAAAAAAATCATATATTTTCAAACGTAAAAAAATTAGTTGAGAGTATGAAAAATGCAATTGATTCATCGAAAGCTCAATAATTTATGAGTTGGTTAAAAAAAGCGATTCCCCCTAAAATTAAAAATATCCTTGGAAGGGTGAAAAAAAATATTCCAGAGGGATTATGGCAAAAATGTCCCTCATGCCAGACAGTTCTTTATGGGACTGATTTAGAAAGAAATAACTATGTATGCCCTAATTGTAATTTTCACCATCGAATTGATGCAAGAAAAAGAATTAGCCTGCTTCTAGATACCCCTGATCAGATTGAGTTAGGTAAGGACATCAAACCAACTGATCCACTTGGTTTCAAAGATTCTAAACCTTACAAAGAAAGAATTAAATCATCACAGAAAAGCACTGATGAGAATGATGCATTAGTTACCATGAGGGGCCACTTGGAGTCTTTAGATGTAGTTATCGCATGCTTCGAATTTAAATTTATGGGTGGATCAATGGGATCTGTTGTGGGTGAAAAGTTTGTCGATGCCGTTAACACTGCTGTCAAATTAAAATGCCCTTTTATTTGTGTTTCTGCAAGTGGGGGAGCCAGGATGCAGGAAGGGCTTATATCCTTATTTCAAATGGCCAAAACTAGCGCTTCATTAACAAAATTGAGCGCTATCAAACAACCATTTATCTCAGTTTTAACTGACCCAACAATGGGTGGTGTTTCAGCAAGCTTTGCAATGCTTGGAGATATTATTATTGCTGAACCTAAAGCATTAATTGGTTTTGCAGGCCCAAGGGTTATAGAACAAACCGTCAGAGAAAAGTTGCCCGAAGGGTTTCAAACTTCTGAATTTTTATTAACTCATGGTGCAATAGATATGATAGTAGATAGGAGGCAATTAAGAAAAACATTGACCGATCTTATTGTAAATCTAAAAAATTGAAGTGAAAGACGGCTTAAATCGTTCTAACTCTATTGATGAGTGGCTGGAGTACATAGATTTTATTACTCCAAAGGAAATCGAATTAGGCCTTGATAGAGTCCGTCGAGTTTATAAAAATCTAGAAATTGAACAAAGCTTTCCGGTCATTATGGTTGCCGGAACAAATGGCAAAGGCTCTACTTGCGCTTTCCTAGAATCTATATACCATAATGCACATTTCAAAGTTGCTTGTTACACATCTCCGCATTTTTTTAAATTTAATGAGAGGATCAGAATTAAAAAAACTCCTTGTTCTGATGAAGCCATTGTTGACGCGCTTTTTAAGGTTAATAAAGCACGAAAAGATATACCTCTCACTTATTTTGAAATGACTACATTGGCAGCTATTTTGATATTTTCAAGCGAAGACATTGATATTGCGATAATGGAAGTAGGCTTAGGGGGCAGGCTGGACGCAGTGAATATTTTTGACCCTGAAGTTTCTATCATTACCTCTATAGCCCTGGATCACCAAGAATTTTTAGGAGACTCATTAGAAAAAATTTTTAAAGAAAAGTCAGGCATTTTTAGGGAGCATAAAGATGCCATTATAAATTTTTATTCTGATGAAGCATTTATTAAAGATTTTAAGAGCAACTCAAAAGCTATTGTCTCAGAAATTAATAATGATTATCAAATTGTTGAAGATAATTCAAAATTAAATTTTTTTGGTCAAAAGCAAAATTTTATAGGCCTTCCCCGACCAAAATTAAATGGAAAGAAACAACTTCAAAACCTATCTGGAGCCCTTCGAATTGTTGAGCTTATGTTTGATGTCTTCCCTGTTAAGGTGAATATTTTAAAAAAAGCAATAGAGGAAACAAATATCACTGGAAGAATGCAGGTATTAAAAAATAAGCCGTTAATAATTTTAGATGTTGCACATAACAAAGAATCTGCTGAATCATTAAACACTTTTTTTAGAGAAAAGCGACAGAAGGGTAAGGTGCGCTGTATTTTTTCTTTACTTGAAGGCAAAGATATTATTGATATTACAAATCAGTTTATTGATTATGTAGATGAGTGGTATATATCAGAGTTAAATTCCCAAAGAGCTTTTAAATCTGAAGAAATAATCTTAAAATTAACGAACCAAAGAGAACATGTAGCTTACAAAACATTCAGTACAACACAAGAAGCCTTTTCAGCAGCATACAAAAATAGTGACGATGATGATAATATATTAGCGTTTGGTTCCTTTTTTGTTGTAAGTGAAATTTTAGAAGATACTTCAATATGTCAAATTCAAAAGATTCATTAAATAATCAACTTTTAATTAAAAGAGCTAAAAGAAGGCTTGTTGGAGCAATAATAATTCTTTTAATTTTATTTTCTTTGTCTATCTTTTTCGTGAAAACTAAAACTGAAGCAATTAAAAGTAATCCAAAAATTTCTTTTTTAGAGACTAAGTCATCATATTTAGCCGTAGGGAAAAAAATAAATGAGGATAAAATTGCAACAGCTTTTTTAAATGAAGAATTAGATGCTGATCAAGATGTATCAAAAAAAAAAGGCTTTACCGTTCAGCTAGGTATTTTTTCGGATGAGTTAAATATGAAAAAAGTCAAAAATAAAATTCATTTAATGGGTTATAAAACAAATACGCAGCTTATAAAAATTGATAACGAAGATAAAATAAGATTAACGACAGAATTTTTTTCAAGTGAAAAACAAGCTCGTTTAATTCTTCAGGAAATTAAGAAAGCAAATTTATCAGGCTTCGTAAGAGAGTTGCAATAAATTTATGTCATTAGTTGATATTTTTGTAATTTTTATCTTATTTACTTCCTTAATATTTGGATTTTTTAGAGGTTTTGTCAAAGAGCTATTAAGTGTTATTGCATGGGTAATAGCTTTTTTTATATCATATTACCTAACATCCAGTGTTGCTGTGATGCTTCCTTTCGAAGTGGAATTTTCCATAAAATATATTATTAGCTTTGTAATTATCTTTGTTTTGGTTTTAATTTTTTCATCGATAGCCATTAAGTTTATAAGTTCTTTTGTGCACTCAATTGGTTTGGGGGCATCAAATATAATTCTTGGAGGTTTTTTTGGTATCTTAAGAGGCGTCATTCTTGTTTATTTTTTGATTTTTATAATCGAAAAAACTTCTTTTGCGGAAGATGAGTCTTGGCAGAACTCCAATTCAGTTACTCTTATTAAACTCTTAGCTGAAAAAACATTTCCATATTTACCCCAGGACTGGCTTAACAATGTAAAATATGAGGAAATTTCTACTTAGATGAGATATATATGTGTGGGATAATTGGAATAGTTTCAAATAGCCCAGTCAATCAAATGCTCTATGATGGACTATTAGTTCTGCAGCATAGAGGTCAAGATGCAGCCGGCATTGCAACCTGTGATAACGGTAGAATTAAGATGTATAAGAATAATGGTCTTGTGAAAGATGTGTTCCATACAAGGCATATGCGGCATTTATCAGGAAATATCGGCATAGGCCATGTCAGATACCCAACTGCAGGCTCATCATCTGCAGCAGAAGCACAACCCTTTTATGTAAATTCTCCTTATGGATTAGTCTTAGGGCATAACGGCAACTTAACTAATTCTGAAAAATTAAAGGGGGATATGTTTAAGCAAGATTTGAGGCATATTAATACAAACTCTGACTCAGAGGTTTTGTTAAATGTCTTAGCTGATGCTATAGAAAAATCGTCAAATAAAAACGTCCTTACGTCAGATATTATTTTTGATTCTGTAAGTTCAGTTTATAAAAGGTGCAAAGGTGCCTACGCAGTAGTCTCGATGATAAATAATTTTGGGCTACTCGCTTTTAGAGATCCTCATGGAATCAGACCTTTAGTTGTTGGGGTAAGACAATCTGAAGATGGTCCTGAGTATGTAGTTGCATCTGAAACAGTTGCGCTTGATATTTTAGGCTTTAAGTTACTTCGGGATGTAGAGCCGGGTGAGGCTGTATTTATCGATCTAGAAGGTAATTTTTACTCAAAGGTTTGTAGTAAAACAGTTAAAAGAGCGCCATGTATTTTTGAATATGTATATTTAGCTCGACCAGACTCGATGATAGATAATATTTCTGTTTATCAAACCAGATTAAATATGGGTAGATCACTGGCAAAAAAAATTAAAACAGAATGGTCAGATCTAGATATAGATGTCGTTATACCAATTCCTGATACAAGTAGACCTAGTGCGCATGAGGTTGCATTAATGCTTAATGCAGAATTCAGAGAAGGTTTTATCAAGAATAGATACATAGGAAGAACATTTATTATGCCTGGTCAAGAACTTAGAAAAAAATCTGTTCGTCAAAAACTAAACCCTATCAAAATTGAGTTTCAAAACAAAAATGTTCTTTTAATAGATGATTCAATTGTTAGGGGCACTACCTCAAAAGAAATTATCCAGATGGCAAGAGATGCTGGAGCAAAAAATGTATATTTTGCATCTGCAGCACCCCCGGTTAGATATCCAAACGTTTATGGAATTGATATGCCGTCAAGAGATGAGTTGGTTGCTTTTAATAAAGATGACGAGCAAATACGTAAAGAGATTGGCGCTGACGCACTAATCTATCAAGATCTTGAAGAATTAAAAAAGAATATTCTCCAAGAGGGAAATATTATGGATGATTTTGATTGTTCATGCTTTGATGGTAAGTACATTACTGATGATATTGATGATGCTTATTTAAATAGAATAGAAATGCTAAGGTCAGATGAAAATATACAAGAACCATCAAAAAGTTCTTCACAACTCGACTTAATGTTAGACCATACAGAAGAGGAACATGCATAATCATTTCTTGCTAATGTCTTTTGTATGACTGTATAATTTTAAAAAAAACTTAAGTAAAGGAATGTAATCTTTTACTAATTTTTGGGTGAATTTAGTCCAACTTGCTCCACCCGTACATAAAAAAAGGAAGCTAAAAAGGAAAATAATGAATAAAAAAAAATCTCTTAGTACAAAATTTGAAACAAATGCAGTTCGTGCAGGAACAATCCGCTCAAGCCAAGGTGAACATTCAGAGTCGTTATATTTAACTTCAAGTTTTATTTTCGAAAGTGCAGAACAAGCGGCAGAAAGATTCTTAGATCATGAAAGCGGTAATGTTTATTCTAGATTTACAAACCCCACAGTTAAGATGTTTGAGGATAGATTGGCTGCCCTTGAAGAGACTGAAGAATGTGTTGCCACTTCAACTGGGATGTCAGCAATTTTGTCATGCATCATGAGTTTATGTAGGGCAGGGGATCATGTAATTGTTTCTAGAAGTGTATTTGGTACAACCGTTAAGTTATTCGATAATATCTTATCTGAATGGGGCTTAGAGGTCAGTTACGTTTCTCTTACAAATAAAGATGAATGGCAAAACGCATTAAAGAAAAATACAAAACTTTTCTTTGTTGAAACCCCTTCAAATCCACTCATGGAAATATGCGATATTAAATTTTTGGCAGAATTAGCCCATGACAATAAAAGTTTATTAGTCGTAGATAATTGTTTTTGTACCCCTGCCCATCAAATTCCAACTAGATTTGGGGCAGATATAATAATTCACTCTGCAACAAAGTTTCTCGATGGACAAGGCAGGTGCCTTGGGGGAGCTGTTTTAGGTAATCGTGATCTAATGAAAAAAGTAAGAGGTTTTTTAAGGTCAGGTGGAACATCAATGAGCCCTTTTAATGCATGGGTTTTTTTAAAAGGCCTTGAAACCCTCAAGATAAGAATGGATGCACATTCAAATAATGCTAATAAATTAGCAGTTTGGTTGGAGAAAAATAAAAAAATTGATCAAGTTTATTACCCCGGCTTATCTTCACATCCTCAGTTTGAACTGGCGAAAAAACAACAAAGCACGGGTGGAGGAATTGTATCATTTAAGGTTAAGGGTGGAAAAGAAGAGGCATGGAATTTAATTAATAATACTAAATTATTATCCATAACAGCAAATTTAGGTGATACAAGATCGACCATAACTCACCCAGCAACAACAACACACTCAAGGCTAAATCAAGAACAAAGAAATCTTGCAGGAATTACTGAAAACCTTATCAGAATTGCGGTCGGCCTAGAAAATATTGATGACATAAAAGCGGACATTAACTAGATATTAAGTTAACAATTTGCACTTAGTAACATTGCTATACATGGTAAAATATTTCTAATTAAATCATAGAATTTATAATCAATTATGGATGATCAATTCGCAAAAGAAACAATCCCGGTAAGCCTCGACGGAGAAATGAAAAAATCGTACCTCGACTACGCAATGAGCGTAATCGTTGGACGAGCTTTACCTGATGTTAGGGATGGGTTAAAACCTGTACATAGACGTGTTTTATATGCTATGCACGAACTAAGTAATAGCTTTAATAGACCCTACAAAAAGTCTGCAAGAATTGTAGGTGATGTAATTGGTAAGTATCACCCACATGGAGATACAGCTGTTTATGACACTATTGTTAGGATGGCACAAGATTTTAGTCTTAGATATATGCTAATTGATGGGCAAGGAAATTTTGGTTCTGTTGATGGAGATAATGCTGCAGCAATGCGTTATACCGAAATTAGGATGTCCAAAATTTCACATGAATTATTATCTGATATAGAAAAAGAGACAGTTAATTTTGGTCCGAATTATGATGGCTCAGAGCATGAACCTCTTATTATGCCAACAAAACTTCCCAACCTTCTTATCAATGGGAGTTCTGGAATAGCCGTTGGTATGGCAACAAATATCCCGCCACATAACCTAACAGAGGTGATTGATGGATTACAAGAGCTTTTAAAGAAACCTGAAATTACTATCGACGAGCTTATTGAGAAAATACCAGCTCCGGATTTTCCTACAGCAGGCATAATCCATGGGATATCTGGTGTTAGAGAAGGATATAGGACAGGGCGTGGTAGGGTTGTAATGAGGGGAAGGACTCATACCGAAGAGCTTGATAGAGGAAAACGTGAAGCAATTATCGTAGATGAACTCCCATACCAGGTTAATAAGAAGAACTTTATTGAAAAAATTGCTGAACTTGTTAATAGTAAAAAAATTGATGGAATCTCTGATTTAAGGGATGAGTCTGATAAATCTGGAATGAGAGTGGTTATTGAGTTAAAACGTGGAGAAATTCCAGACGTTGTTCTGAATAACTTATATAAACAAACTCAGCTTCAAGATAGTTTTGGAATGAATATGGTTGCCCTAATTGATGGCCAACCAAAATTGCTTAATCTAAAAGAGATCCTTGACGCTTTCCTAAGGCATAGAAGAGAAGTTATTACACGAAGAACTGTTTATGACTTAAAAAAAGCCAGGGACCGAGGTCATGTTTTAGAGGGCTTGGCAGTGGCATTAGAAAATGTCGATGAAATGATTAAAATTATTAAATCCGCAAAGACTCCTCCGGAAGCAAAAATTGAATTAATGAAGCAAACATGGAAATCAACAGTAGTTGAAGGTATGCTCCAAAAAACTTCTTCAGGCCTTTCAAAGCCCGATGGCTTGTCTGATAAATTTGGTCTTACAGAAAAAGGCTACAAGCTCTCTGATAACCAAGCTCAAGAAATACTTCAATTAAGATTACAAAGATTAACAGGCCTTGAGCAAGAAAAAATTGTTAGCGAGTATAAGAATATTCTTGAGGTAATTAGTGACCTTTTAGATATATTAGAAAATGCTGAAAGAGTAACTAAAATAATTGAAACAGAGCTTGATGAAATAAAAGCCCAATATGGTGATGAGAGAAGAAGTGAAATTGTTGAAGATGCTAATGACTTATCAATTGAAGATTTAATCACGCCTCAAGATTTAGTCGTTACTATTTCTAATACAGGTTATATAAAAGCCCAAGTGCTTGATGAGTATAGAGCTCAACGCAGGGGTGGGCGAGGAAAGCAGGCCATGACTGCTAAGGAAGATGACTTTATTGAGCAGATGTTCGTTGCTAATACCCACGATAACATCTTATGCTTTTCAAGCAGAGGTCAGGTTTATTGGTTAAAAGTTTATGAAGTACCTCAGGGAAGCAGAATAAGTAAAGGTAAGCCAATTGTAAATTTATTCCCCTTGATGCCTGGAGAAAAGATAAATGCAACACTAGTGGTTAAAGACTTTGTTGATGATAAATTTATTTTTATGGCAACTTCTAAGGGAACCGTAAAGAAAACGCCACTTTCTGATTTTTCAAATCCTAGAAAAAATGGAATTATCGCAATTAAACTTGATAATGGAGATTATTTAATTGGTGCTGAAATCACAAATGGTGAAAACGATGTCGTGCTTGTCTCTAATGGTGGTAAAGCAGTATGGTTTGATGAAAATAGCGTAAGAAGTATGGGAAGAAATGCAAGAGGTGTTAGGGGTATGAAAATCCCAGATGAAAATCAAGCGCTATCACTTCTAATCGCATCTTCGGAAGATGAATCTGTTTTAGTTGCAACAGAAAATGGATACGGCAAGAGAACAGTATTATCTGACTTTAGAAAGTCAGGAAGGGGAACACAAGGCGTAAAAGCTATTCAGGTGAGTGATCGAAATGGCATTGTAGTTGCAGCAAGATTAGTCAGTGACTCTGACGAAATTATGTTAATTACTACGGGAGGTGTCTTAATAAGAACCCGTGTTTCGGAAATTAGAGAGCTAGGAAGAGCAACGCAAGGTG
>JABBAU010000050.1 GCA_018607785.1 Methylobacillus sp. | reverse complement strand
GCTCTATCCCCTGATAACTACCCTAACCTATTGTTTTAGTTACACTTTAATCAATGGTTAATGTGTGATTATAAGTATATAATAAATTCATGTATGCAACAGATAAAGATTTTGAGGAAATTTTTGCCTTATTTGATAGTGGCAATTTTGAATCAAGAAAAGTTGCTGTTATGAAGCTTTATGAGTTTTATCGCACATCTTACTTAATGATTATTAAGCGTGAAATGTTACATTCAAGATATGATGATTCGTTGGCCGAAGATGTGTTGCAAGATACCTTTATCAGTTTGCTTTCAAAAAACACAACCCCCTCATCCCCCTTTGCTATTGGTCAGTGGTTAAAGTCTTATGTTTATAACGTAGCGAGAGATAACCTAAAGAAAGCCTATCGAAAAAATGAGTCAACCTTCCATTCGGACGAACTTTCTGATGATGATTCAGTCTCAAATTTAAGTAATTTTGTTGAGAGTGGTGATAGTTCATTCATAAAGCATTGTTTAAGTACGGTTATTATTGAGTATGGACGTGATTATCCAGAAAAAGCAGAAGTTTTGAGCAAAATTATTACAGAGGATGTATCATACAAGCAATTGTCAAAAATTTTTGGCAAAACTGAGAGCAATTTAAAAAGAATTTTTTCATTGGCAAGCCATGAGTTGGAAGATTTGATGGAGCCATGTTTTGAAAAGTATTCAGGAAAATGACGAAGAAAAAACAACAGCTGATTGCTAATGCTTTTGAAGAGGTAAAAAAGAATCTATCAATATCAGATAGCAATCCCAAAGAACGTCTAAATAAATTTCAAAAAAAACTGGATGCAACTGAACCGAATGTAATTTTTCGCTTAAAAGCAGTTTGGCAAGTCCTAATTGCTCTTATGGTTAGTTTTTTTACCATCGGCTTCATGATGGCAAAATTGAGCCTAACATCTGGTGTTGTTATACAATACGCCGTATTAGATGAACATGAATTTAATATGTACGATGCAGATATGAATGGAAAGCTTGATTTTGCTGAAGCTCAGGCTGCTCGTGAAATGTTAGCTTTTGAACAATTCCAGTCCCTCGACAAAAATCGCGATGCACTGTTAAGTGCAAGTGAAAGTCAGACGACCTTAGTGAGTCTTTTGGAATCTAAATGCGCTATGGGTAATAAAGAGGCCTGTTCAATGTCGACCGACAATGGATTAAAAATGATTGATATGGACCAAAATCAACACATTTGCTACAAAGAGTTTCTCTCAAACATAGCTGTTATTGATAGTAACCGTTTTAGCTACCTTGACCAAAACAAAGATGGAGAGCTTGACTTTAAAGAAGCTACTCATCTTTCCCTTTCATAAAATAATAAAAAAAAATAACTTTTTAAGTTTCTAATCTACCTTTTTATTGAGAACGTTAGTTTCATTATTTAAATCAAAGGAGAATACAAATGAAAAAAGGACTTTTTAATAAATTTAGAAACACACAAACAGGTGCGTCGATGGTTGAATATGCCTTACTCGTTGCCTTAATTTCAATCGCAGCTATCGCTACTATGTCTTTGCTAGGTGATTCAATTGATACTAAGTTTAACGAAGTTTCACAAGCCGTTGCCGGGGCCGGAGCTGATGGTGGCACTGGTGACACGACCAGTCCTTAATAAGTAGCTTTTAAAAGCCCCACTACCATGGGGCTTTTTTTTTAAAATTATTATATTAGGAAAATTACAGGTATGAATAAAAATTCACTACTTAAAGAATCATTTGAAAATGTAAGTCAAAGCTTACGAATTTCTGATTCAATACCATCACATATTGCCTTTAAGATGTCGACTAAAATGGATCTTTATAATGATCATTTAAAAAGAAACCATACAGAACAAGGGGTTACTTCAAATGTATGTAAACTTAGTTTTTATATTATGGGCATGCTATTTTCATTAATATTACTTATCCAAAAATCAGAAGTAAATTTTGTATGGATATCACCAAAGGAGTTAGCTGTTAGCTTTATTATGATATTGTTGTTTTTTTCTGTCACCGTCATCATCCATGGCAGTCGACAGGGTCAGTTGAAAGTTTAAATTTAAGGGATAAAGATTAAACTTAAAAAGGTAGCCAGTGAGATGATCGGACCATGAGGCAGATAAGTATCTAACTTTAATTGTCCTCTTAACATAAGATAAATGATTACGATCAAATTAATAAGCGATGCAATAACGAACACAGAAAATAGGTAATATACCCCTAACCAAGCTCCAATGCCTGCATATAGCTTAGCGTCACCTAAACCCATTCCAGTTTTTTTTCGTAGCATTACGTAAACACGGTTAAGCAAGTAAGGCATCAAAAATCCAAGCGCAATTGCAAACAATACATTTTCAATAGCTATAAATTCATTAGAAAAATTAAAAATAATTCCAAATAAGATTAAGGGGTAAGTAAACTGATTTGGAAGTAATTTTGAGCGAAGATCGATAATGCTCAAAAGAATTAGTAGGAGCGCTAGTAGCATCAATAACTTGGGCCAATCATTTAATTCAATTAAGTAGCAGAAGCCTATCGTTAAACTTGAAGATAATGCCATATACCCAATAATGCTGTTTTTTATATTTTTTTTGATAATTGGCTGAGTAAGATCAGTTAAAATCTTTTTCAGCATTCTATGAATTTTAAGCTGTCCCGATAGCCAATTTTGTTCGAGATCTATGGCATAAAAATCACTAATTTTATAAGCAATAAAGCCCCACAGGAGACCTAAAAAAGATATTAAAAGATAATTCATTTATTTTGCTAACTTTGGAGGGAGTAAAGTGCCATAATAAGCTCCGCCACCTAAAGTACCTTTTCCTGAGCTACAACCAGAAGTGAATTCTGCTGCGATGTATTGTGACACATTCCCAGTGGGTTTGACATATTCAATTAATGTGGCACATCCGAAGCCAATAATTGGATGAAAACCTGAATTAGTGATGCCTGTTCCATACTGATCTAGGGTACCATCTTGATTCAGTGCATAGCCGTCTGTGCCAATGATTGGTATGATAATTTTATTACCTTCAGCTGAACAAATACCTTGCTTAATGCATTCATCTACATTTTTATAGATTGAACCTTCACCGTTACTGATATAAATAAAATCACCAGCTTCAAGCATTAATAAATCATTTTGTACCTGACACGCACCAGGAACAAAACATTTTACAGCATTCATCGAACTTGATAATTCATCAAAGTTTGTCCAAGCTGCATTTGAAGTACTAGGAGCACATAACAAAGGATTAGATGACTGTGTAGATATAGTAAATATATTTGTTGATGTAGGTATAGATGAATCAAAGTCCCATACTGCTGCTAATGCACAATCAGAGATAGCAATAGGAATCCCGCCTTGAAGTTTTTTTGGATAACCTACAATAGCAACAGATTCAACTACTATATTAAAATTATCCATAATAAAACTACCAAAAAACAAATTGCTAGACCCTCTAAGAGTGACTTTAACAGCAGGATAATGGTATTGAGGTGCTGTGTTAATCTCTTCTGAATCAGTAAAATTAATATCAATCTGAATTAATTCAACAAGATTATTTCGATCATTAATACTGATAGCATTCCTAGAGGCTTCACTTGCAACCTCGGCATAAGTTTTGTTCACTGAACCATTATTAATACAATCTTCATCATCAATGCCATCTGAATCAAAGAACCTATTATCGATATATATGCCATCTGGAAACTGACTAGGTGTAAATATACAACTTCTATAGATACTATCAGCGCCTCTTATGACTGCAGCGTCTGCAATATTCTTAAGCTGAGTTTGAATGCGAATCGTGTTACCAAAATCAATTACAAGTCCTGTAATGATAATAAAAATCGGTAACAAAATAACAAACAGGACACTGATAGAGCCTTGTTGATTTTTAATTTCTTTATTCATAGTACATTGAAGTCTCTGCATTTGAATCAATTTGATCAAAAGCAATAATGCCGATGTTATTGAATTTTATATTGACGGTTAGGTAGCATGCAGGATCAGGTTCACAGTTTGCCGGCGTGGATGAAACAATAATTATGGGGGTCTTGGAACTATCCAACGAAATTAATTTACCATCTGTAAATTGTTTAGCAATACAAGCAGCCGTTGTTTCCGCATGTGCACTGGACCCATCGGTATCAACCATAGTTGATTCACATAAAGGGGGAAGGTTTGTGAAGCCTTCGTCAGTAATAACTGAATTAACACCGGCTCTTACTGCAGTTTTGGATGCTTGCTCTAGAATGATTGAATTATAAAGCACAAAACCAAAGGAAATTATGCCAAAGGTAATAAGGATGAGTATAGTACTAAGTAAAGCGAATTCTACAATAGCTGCGCCTTCATTTTTTTTTTGGTAGGCTTTAAGTAGATTAATATTTTTCATTATAGCCCCCCTTTCACCATAATAACTGTTGGTCCTAGGATGATAATAAGCAGAGTTGGAAACATAAAAATAATTAATGGGATGAGCATTTTTGTCGCCACTTGAGCTGCTTTCTCCTCCGCAATTTGTAATCTCTTACCCCTAATGATATCAGCTTGAATTCGAAGAGCTTCACCTAAGCTAGTTCCCATTTTTTGTACTTGGGAAAAAATATTTAAAATGGCAGTCAGGTCATCATCTTGCACACGAACACCCAAATTTTTGAGTGAACTATCTCGGCTTACTCCAGAATTAATTTCTAGCATAGTAATCTTTAACTCCACCGCAAAGCAAGCAGAGGTTCGAACAAGCTCTTGAGTAACCCTGTTCAGCGCTGCATCCAACCCCATCCCTGCCTCAGTACAAATTACAAGTAGATCTAGAAAATCAGGTAAAGCGCGTCGAATATCAGCCTTCCTTGTTAAAATACGCCTAGAGATAAATATTTCAGGTAGAAAGTATCCTAAGGAAGCCAAGCTTATTAGAATAAGGAGCTCTATCGGGAGCGTTAATTTAGTGTTGATAATCAAAAGAATAAGGTATCCGACTACAGGAAGGCCTAAAAAAAGCAAACTCTTGATGGCATAAAATATTTTGATGTGACTATTTTTTCTAAATCCCGCTTGAAGAAAACGGAGTCTTAGTTGGGAGGTCTTCCAATTCTTATCTGGAACTGAGAGTTGAGTGAGTACGGAAAATATTTTTTTCCAGTTATTTTGTGCAAGATCTGTAACATCATTATAAAGATCAGCATTACCAACATGAATAGGCTGCTCAATGCGATTAAGTATCTTTTTTAAATTTCTATTTTTAAAAAATGCTCTACAAAACTCAAATAACACGATAAAAAAAACAAAATTAACAGCAGCAATAAGATAAATATGAATGTTTTCCATTTACACATCTACCTTGGCAATTTTTTGTGCCCAAGCATAACCTATAAGGACGCCAGCAATAGAAATTTTAAGCAACATAATCCCTTGCTCATCCTCCCATAACTTACTAATGTAATTGGGGTTAATAAAATAAAAAGCTATACCAATAATAACTGGCAGGGCGCTTAGTATATAAGCTGACAACCTCCCCTCTGCACTCAACCCCTTAACTTTTCCATCGAGTTTAAATCGATCACGCATAGTTTTACTGATACCTGCTAATAGCTCAGATAAATTGCCCCCAGATTCTCGCTGAATCATAAGAGAGGTTATGAAAAAGTTAAGCTCTTCACTTCTAACTCGAAAACCCAAATTAGCCATACTCTCCTTAAAATCTAATCCAAAGTTAATCTCATCAAAAGCTTGTCTAAATTCTGATGCAATAGGTTCTGAACTATCGTTAGCTGCTTGACCTATTGCAGTCACCAGACCATTGCCAGATCTTAAGGCTCTACTAATATAATCCAAACAATCGGGAAGTTGTTCATTGAATTTTTTAATTCGTGAAGTCTCTTTCAACCTTAGGAAGAAAATAGGAAGTATGATTGAAAAAACACATAATCCTGCCGTAAGAAACCATGGTTGATTGAGGTAGAGCATCAAGCTTAATGATGAAAAAAGTAATAAAATGATTACCGTTAAAATATCTTGGACTGAGCTTTTTATACCAGACCTAACAATCAACGTCTCTAGTATTTGGACCCAATTCCAATTTGTACTTTTGAGATAAAGATTTAAAGGGCTATTTGTGGTTCGATTCTTAAGGAGCCCACTAAGATATCCTTCGCCCTCTCTTACCTTACGGATTTCTTTAATATTTCTTGATAAGTTTTTAGCATTTTTAGAAAAAAACTTTTCATGAACCTTCATCACAAACAGCAGAAACAAAAAAATCGCGATGAAGATAACAGGAATCAGGAAGTATTCATTCACGATTCGTTCAGCCTTTCATTGAATAAGTTTTCATCGAATTTAATACCATAGGATTCTAGTCTTTTAACCAAGTTAGGTCTGACACCTGTTGCTTCAAAACTACCAACTATATTTCCGTTCTCATCAGTTGAAATACGGTTAAATCGATAGATCTCCTGAGAAGTAATAACATCTCCTTCCATACCTGTAATTTCATGGATACTATTTAATTTACGTGTTCCGTCACCTAAACGTGAGACTTGAATAATGATATTTACAGCGCTTGAAATTTGTTGGCGCATACTTTTAGCAGTTTGATTAACGCCACCTAAACTCATCAAGTTTTCCATTCTAGAAAGTGCTTCACGAGGATTATTTGCATGAATTGTGCTCAATGAGCCATCATGGCCTGTGTTCATAGCCTGAAGCATATCGATAATTTCTTCACCTCGAATCTCACCAAGTACAACACGATCAGGACGCATTCTTAAACAGTTTTTTACACAAGCCCTAAAAGTAACCTCTCCTTTACCTTCAATATTTGGAGGCCTGCTTTCCAATCGAATAACATGATCTTGCTGCATCTGAAGCTCAGCGGTATCCTCAATTGTAATAACTCTCTCATTATGAGGAATAAAACCTGACAAGATATTTAAAAGGGTAGTTTTACCTGAGCCTGTTCCACCCGAAATAATGATATTTGTTTTTGCCTTAACCAAACCTGAAAGAAATTCAGCCATCGCTTGTGTCAGCGTATTTTTTTTAATTAGATCTTCCATTTGCAAAGGAACCACTGAAAATTTACGGATTGAGATCGCAGGTCCATCAATAGCAATCGGGGGGATAATGGCATTAAAACGAGATCCATCTTCTAGTCTTGCATCCACCATCGGAGTTAGCTCATCAACACGACGACCGACTCGTGAAACTATTTTATTAATAACTCTAAGAAGATGCTTGTCATCACTAAAGCGATCATTCGTTAGAATGATTTGACCTTTCTTTTCAACATAAATTTGATCACTTCTGTTGACCATAATCTCTGATATTTCTGAATCTGATAAAAGATGTTCAAGCGGGCCTAGACCTAAAATATCGTCTTGAATATCAGTTGTTAACCTCGCCCTCTCTGAATCGTTAATAGCATATTGATATTTATTGCATAACTTATCCACCAGACCCTTTATGGCATTCCTGACACTTGAATTGTCTTTTTCGTCTTGAACTGCTTTAAGGTTAAGCTCATTAATAATTTCAGTAAAAAGCTTATCTTTAATCTGATAATAGTGCTCATTAATAGATTCCTCCATTAAATTTGGCTTGATTTGTTGAGACTCTGAGGGTTTTTTTTTCTCATCGACCGCCTCTTTCTCATTCACTTGAAGCTGTTTATTTAAATCATCTGATTCAATTTTTGCTTTTAAATTCCACATAACGCCCCCTTTAATCTATATGTAATAAAAGTAGAATGAATCACCTAAATGTTATTTTTTTTACTATTTAAGTTCTTTTAAACAAATTTCTCCAAATAGTTTTATTTTCAAGCTTATTACTATGGTTACCTGACCATTTCTGAGAAAATCCGACAATTTTTTTTGCAAGCTTGCAGGACGGATCAATCCTAATTGCCGGTTTTGACTGAATAAGTGATTCATTGATGGTATTGTTATCAAAGGGTATAAAAAGATCTATTTTTTTATCGAGCGCTACTTCAATATGACCTGTTGTGATATCTTCATTTACTCTAGATTCATTCTCAATCAGCGCTATCTTTTCCGGCATAACCTTATTTTGCTGAAGTACATTGATTTTTTGGTTACAAACCCTGATTGAGGCGAGGCTATCTGATAACACCATAAAAATATGATTACATGACTGAATGATATTTAAGCTAACCGGATCAAAATTTGAGCTAAAGTCTAAAACTACATAATCATAAAAATCTTTAAGTCTTTCTATGACGCGCTCATAGTTTTCTAATTTCATAGTCATGATTTTCTGAAAATTCTTAGCTGACGGTATAAAGTGAAGGTTAGTATTTAGCCGTTGCACCATTGACTCAATCAAAACCTCATCGAGCCGATCGTAAGAATTTACAAAATCAGTTAAGTCAAAAACATTTTGGGTTTGGGTTAGATACATATCAGCATCACCAAAAGGGATAGCCATATCGATAATAACAACACGTTTCATGCTATTTTGACTTAGTGCACTGGCGAAGTTTGTTGCCATTACCGTTGCGCCGTCACCTCCTTTAGATGACATCAACCCAAATACCTGGCGACTATGAGTTTTATTTTTAAGAAAATTCTCCTGAGTATTCTTAAAATCACTAATTTCCTTAATAATCGTTTGGGTATCATCAAGTGTGATAATGTCATTTATTCTCAAGTCAATACACTTAAGTAATAATGTTGATTTTGGATCGTAAAGGTGGAGCACTATCTTAACTTTTTGATATTTATCTTTAAGTTTAGCAATATCCTCAACGACGCTGACCTTATTATCACAACCGTAGATAAAAAGCATATCTGTATCATGTTCACTTAAATATTTTTTGAGGGATGTAACGTTCAAGTGAACCTGCTTAAGGCTTATATCAGGCATACTTTTAACAATACCTTGTATGTCAGAACTTGTTTTTAAGTTATGTTGTTCTGCTCTCCATTCCTTCATATAATTGATAACAATATTCATTATTATTCGCCCATAGGTGGCTCTATAGTTTTGGTACTACTAACGCCTTCAGTATTAATTTCTTCATAAGCAGGTTTGGTCTCTAAGTTATTTTGAGGTACCTTCATAGTATCAATATTGTATTGAATTGATTGTCCAAAATTATCATCAAAATTATTGGTCTTGTGCTCCGCTGCTGCACACCCCAGCATTAAAAAAACTGTTGAAAGTATTGTTATTTTTTTCATTAATATCTTCCTCCAAATGGGTTGAAGTTTTGATTAGAATGAAAAGTTGAATCTTTATTATCAGATTCATCATTAGCTAATGTGTCTGGCAATTTTTTATTAGATTTTGCTTTTCCCTCAATCTGACCTTCAAGAAAGAATTCTTTTGTATCGGGTGCAAGAACAAGATCTGTTGGTTTTTTTAGTTCATCTTGGGTGGATTTCACCAGAGAAACTTTGATAAGCACCACAAGCTCTGTTTGCACCTTATTAGATGACTGGTTTCTAAATAATGCACCAAATAAAGGAATATCTTTTAGGCCAGGCACTCCATTAATGGTGTTAATGGTTTGTTCATCTAACAACCCACCAATCATTAACGTATCGCCATTATTTAGTTGTACGGTGGTTGATACTGATTTAGTATCAAAAACAGGCAAGGTAGTTTCCTTTCCACCTGTAGATGAGCTTAAAGTTGAGGTCGAAAGTGATGAAACTTCAGGGGCAACCTTGAGATGAATTCGGCCACCATCCATAACGGTTGGTAAAAAACTAACTCCCACACCAAAATCTTCTTCTTGAAGCGAAACGCTTCCATTGCCCTGCGCTACTGGGATAAATGTTCGTCCACCCTTGAGGAATTTACCCTCTTGCCCACTCATTGTAACAATATTAGGTTTTGCAAGTACTCGCACCATGTTTTGTAACTCATCAGCAGAAATTGCAATATCAAGATTTCCGTTACTCATCAGTACATTAAGAAATAAATTCTCAGGAGAAAGTTTTGATGCAGCACCTGCAGCACCTGCAGCCCCAGCGCCTGCGGCGGATGAAAAAATTGAATAACTGGTGCTTCCTGAATGATGTGTACCTATTTTTGAGCCAAATTGTTCAAGAAGAGACTTATCAACAGATGCAATTACAACCTCCAAAAGTACCTGCTGAGGATCCTTAATTTTTAATAAATTAATAATTTGGCTTTCATTGCCTGTGTCAGCTTTAATCAGCAAAATATTGCTAAGGTAAGAGTTTGTTATATCAACCACAGCTTTTGCTTTTAAGGTATCAGAGATGCTACCAGATAGAGCTATAGTGCCTGCAGATGAGCTGATGATAATTCCATCCTCATCAGGCAATTCAAGCTTGATGAGGTTTCTAAGCTCTGCAAGGTCGTGCTCAACCTTTATATTAATTATTTTAGTTTGACTATTCTCATACCAAAGTAAAAGGTTAGTATTTCCAACATTTTTACCTAACAGGTAAATTTGTCGATCACCTATGCGTTTGAAGTCAGCTATCATGGGATTTCCTATCGCTATTCTTGTGATTTTAGATTCAAGTTTGACGATTTGGGCTTTCCCTGCATAAAGAGCGACCTCTTTATCTTTAGAGACTTTAATTTCATCTTGCAAAGCAAAGCTGAATATTGCATACGAACTAAATGTAAGAGATAAAGCTATCTTGATCAAAAACATGAGTATTTTATGTTGAGTTATTTTCATCATAGTAACCACCTTATGAACCTTTTGCCTTGGTCACCTGAATCTCTAATGCTCGAATTTCTGTGACGTCAGAATTTGGTTTCTTAATTTGTTTTTTTTGTATGGGTTTCACACTGGGTTTTTTACTAACTATCTGGGTGGTTTTAATATTATTTTTTATTGCAATTAAATCCTGCATAGAAACACCTTTCGATACCTCAACATTTGAGTCGAGTTTGTTTCTGAGGGCTAGAGAGAGAGTTCCTATTGACCTTGTAAGATCTAGTTTTTCTGCCTCCAATGGAGTAAGTTCTAAAGTCACAGCCTTAACCACGATGGGCTTATTAGCAGCTACATTAGTTGCTTGTGCTACTGCAAGAACCTTAACGTGACTTAAAACAACTTTGGATACAGATGATTTATTTCTCTTTATATTTGCAATGATATCTACATAGCTGCCAGGCAGTGCAAAACCAGCAACTCCAATAACATCATTCACCCTAACCGTTATAGCACGCTTTCCAACCTCAATTAGTGATTCAAGTCCAGCTTTTGAACCAACTGGAGCTAAATCAATTTCTAGGATAGGTTCATTAGGGTAAATTTTATCTTTAACGACACGACCATGAAGTGATTTAATATCTTGGAATGATCCCATGGGCACATGACCTTTAGGCCATTCAACGAACTTAATATTTTTATTATGAATAACCTCACCTGGACCAACAGGATTTAGTGCGACTATTATTTTAGGGCCAGGATCTGTCTTGTTAAAATCCAAAAAACTCACAATGAAGAGTGTGGAAATTAATCCAATAAGTAAAGATATAATATTTGTTAATGTAAACTTCATTCCAAAATCCTATTATTAGTGTTCTATAGTAAATGTAGAATGAAAACTGAAAAGGTTATTTATTTATTTTAAAAAAATTGAAAAAATATTTGGATACCAAGGACGACCTAATTAGTAATTAGAACAAAAAAACTCACCGTTGACTTCGGATTTATTAGTCGATTCTAGAGTTAAAAACCTTCATTAGAGATTAAAAAGAAGTGGTGCCCTCGGCACGATTCGAACGTGCGACCCTCCCCTTAGGAGGGGGATGCTCTATCCCCTGATAACTACCCTAACCTATTGTTTTAGTTACATTTTAATCAATGGTTAATGTGTATAGACTAGTGTATTTTAGTGTGGGAATTTAGTCAAGTGTGATGGTTTTGTGTCTAAATAAACTACTGGCTTTATTCCATCAACGTAGATATAAAATTAACCATTTTTATTTACCTATCGACTTAATAATGAGTTAAGTAATACAAGTAACTTTCTTCTAAAATGAAGACCAACTGTAAACATGCTTTGTCATAAATAGGTTGTCCTATCCTCTTAATTAATTTTTATATAATTAAAATAGTTTGCATACTAACTATTAGTGTGCTAATAATATTATAAGTCTGGAAATAAAAGGCTACGTTTAATTTTTTTTAGGGAGAAAAAAATGCAAAAAAAATTTCTAGGATCTATTTTATCTATTTTAATCATTTGTTGTTTTTCATTGGTTGCCAAAAGCGATCATCATGAAGAAGAATCTATTTATACTCAATTGGGTGGTACTTATAATATCGCTCTAACAGTGGATTGGTTGGTAGATAATATTTATGTAAACAGGGCATTAAATAAAAATCCTGCATTAAAAGCAGTTCATGATGCAGCTTATACCAAACCTGGATTTAAGGTGATGCTTACTAACTGGGTCGTAGCAAGAACCGGCGGGCCTAAAATTTATCAACCTGATGAATTTGGGCGTGGTAAAAATATGAAAGACTCTCACCCTCATCTTAATATTACGGACCGTGAATTTGATATTATTATGATTGAATGTCTGGAAACATTTTATCAATTTGATGTACCAGATCATTTAATTAAACTTATTATGGCTGATCTTCAAAGTTTTAGAAATGTCATTGTTACCAAGCCGACTAAAGGATATAAAAGCCCTTACAATAGCCCATACAATGGTCTCAAGTAAGAAGTTTTACAAAACAAAAAGGCTATCATTGATAGCCTTTTTTTTATTTCAAATATTTTTTTATTTACATTTGTTGAGTTTTAAATCTTCTTTATCCGCATCATTAATTGTCATTGCATCTGTTAAATCATTCAAACTATTTTTTAATAAATTAAATTCTTCTGGATTAAGATGCGTCTGACAGGCAACCTTATGTTGTATTTTGGCAACCTCATCTTCTAAATCTATCCCCTTTTTTGTTAATTTGATTAAAATAATTCTTTCATCCTGTTTTGATCGTGATTTTTTTATAAGCTTCTTAGTTTCTAGTTTTTTTAAAATAGGTGTGATTGTAGGGAGATCTAACTTCAATATTTTCGCAATATCTGTGATATTTTTACAGTCGCCTTCCCATAGCGTAATAAGGACCAAATATTGCGAATAAGTAATATCTAATTCTTTAAAGTAAAAACGATAAAAGCGTGTAACTGCATTAGTTGCTGAATAAAGAGCAAAACACAATTGATTATCAAGAAGTAAGTTTGGGTATTTATGCATAGGTTTAAGTATAAAAGTTTTTTAAATAAGCTTTGAAAGCTGGTTAATTAATGTTTTATTTTAGCATCTAGGAGTATAAGTAAAAAAACCTTCATTAGGAATTAAATAGTAGTGGTGCCCTCGGCACGATTCGAACGT
>JABBAU010000008.1 GCA_018607785.1 Methylobacillus sp. | reverse complement strand
CCAAATGTGGCGATTGCAAAAGATAAAGTGTTGTAGAGTAAATTGTAGTCAGCTACTTGCATTACACCCTAAATCATAAAAAAGAATTAAAAAAAACGCGCCATAAATGACGCGTTTTTAATATTACACTACAGATTCAAAAATTACTTAGCTTTTGTACCTGATGTAGCCGCTGCCCAAATTACAACACCAAAGGCAATCTTGTTAACAAAGTCAGCTAAGTTGTATACGATATTTAGAGTACCGGCATCAGCGCTGCCTGTATACCCAAGATAGTAACCGATTGGATAAATAGCCCAACCAACAGTCACAATTAATCTTAACGCATTAAAAGCTTTCTTACTTGCTACAGTACCTTTGCTTGCACTAATCTGGCTAGCTTCACCTTTAAATACTTCCCAGATGATATATAACCATGCAACCATACCGATCCAGAAACCAGACCATAAGCTACCACCGTCTCCCATTGCACTTACTTCACCAATGTAGCCTGCAACTAACATAACTACAGAAGCAATAAGTAAACGCCAGAAAACGGATATAGAAACAACTGCAATCGCAGCAAGAATTAAATAGAACTCTACAATTTGAAGTGGAACTGTAAGTAACCAGTCTACGTATCTAAATACTGTAGGTGAACTTCCTGTATCAATCCAAACACCACGCATGTAAAAATAGTGAATAGCAGCAATACCTGTAACCATTGCAGCAACTGTAAGTGAAGTCTTCCATTTACCTACAGCTCGATCTCTCTCAACCCAGAAAAAAAATGTCGCAGCAACCATAGCAGCTGAAAGCAGCCAAAATGATACTCCAACGTAATCTGATGGATTTAACATATTTAAAACCCTCCTATAAAAACGTTTAAACAAAAATGTCTTAGCATCATCACCCTTAGACTGTTTACGTTTTGATTAAAAAAATGTCTTAAAAAGAGAGCTAATAAATTTTAAAAAAACGAACTTTATTAGCACACCTGATAAAACAATATTAAATTTACCACAATTTTTAAAAAGATTTTTAAAAATAAGCCCTATAGACATATTTTTTTTTTGGGAGTTCCTTTAAAAATTTAAAGTTGGTTTTATTTTAATATCGAATGGGCATTGAACTACTTTATAATAAATTCAAATGAGTAGACTAAGATTAATATTAGGTGACCAATTAAATTTAAACCACTCATGGTTTAAAGAGACGAACTCTTCAGTTACATATGTAATGATGGAGGTAAAGGATGAAACAAACTATGTGCTTCATCATGCTCAAAAAATTATAGCGACATTTGCAGCCATGCGTTTTTTTGCAAATCAACTCAGATCAAAAGACCTTGAGGTTATTTATTTAAAAATTAACGATAAAGAAAACAGACAAAATTTTTATGAGAACATTAAAAGCATTGTTAAAAAAAGAAATTTCAGCCAGCTAGAGTATCAAAATCCAGACGAATATCGGTTAATGACAGAATTGCAAAAACTTCATTCAATCGAAGATATAAAAGCGGTTCCAGTTGACTCGGAACATTTCTTAATCCCAAAGCTCTATGCGAAAGAATTTTTTTCTGAAAAGAAACATTGGCGGATGGAAGAATTCTATAGACACATGAGAAAGAAATTCTCTATTTTAATGGAGGGTGAAAAACCTATTGGAGGAAAGTGGAATTATGATGTAGACAATCGAAAAAGATGGGATGGTTCACCTAGCTCAACTCAAGATTTTAGACCTTCCCATAATCACGAAAAAATTTTTTTAGAAATAAATGACGAGAATATCGAGTACTTTGGGGAGAGCCAAGCAACAGATTTTCGTTGGCCTATCAGTAGGGATGAGTCTATTGAATTACTTGAAAATTTTATTGAAAAAGATCTTCTTTATTTTGGTGATTTTCAGGACGCCCTTCATGATGAAAACTGGAGATTATTCCACTCATTTTTATCTTTTTCACTAAACACTAAAATGCTTAGCCCAATTGAAGTGATTAAAAAGGCTGAAGATGCATACAAGAAAAAAGATTTACCCCTGGCATCAACTGAAGGGTTTATAAGACAAATTTTGGGTTGGCGTGAATATATTAGAGGAGTTTATTGGGCAAATATGCCCGGGTATGATCAACATAATTTTTTTGAGCATAAAAATAAGCTTCCTGAATGGTACTGGACAGGAAAAACCGATATGCGATGTCTATCACAAAGCATTTCGCAATCATTAACTAACGCATATGCCCATCATATCCAAAGGCTGATGGTTATTGGTAATTTTAGTTTATTAGCAGGTATTAATCCAAAAGAGGTTCATCAATGGTACCTTGGAATTTATATCGATGCATATGAATGGGTAGAGCTTCCTAATACACTAGGCATGAGTCAGTTTGCCGATGGTGGGATGTTAGCAACGAAGCCTTATGTATCATCTGCATCCTATATTAATAAAATGAGTAATTACTGCGCTAAATGTAAATATAATTTTAAGGAAAAAGTGGGAGAAAATGCTTGTCCATTTAATTCACTTTATTGGAATTTTTTTGATAGACATCAAGATAAGCTTTCAAAAAATCCAAGATTAGGAATTGTAAATAGTCAACTTAAAAAAATGAATCCAACTCAAAAAGAACAAATCAATAAAAAAGCAGAATTTTATTTAAAAAATTTAAATACTCTCTAAAAAACTCTACCCTCATAATCTAATTAAATTTTTTTTAGGTATAATTTTCACTAATGATTACCAAAGAAAATAAAAACAATTTCTTAATAAAATCTCTTATTCATCTAATAGCTTTATTTTTTATTCTTGGTTGCAAGGCTGTTGGGCCAGATTATGAAGGCTCACCTGAAATGGATGTACCAGATAATTGGAACAACCAGTTAAACAATGAATTTGTTGAAGACAGTGATTATCAGAAACAATGGTGGACACTTTTAGATGATCCAGTTCTTAATGACTTAATAAGTAGGGCGTCTGTCGATAACCTAGATGCAAAAATTGCACTTACAAGAGTTGAAGAGGCTAGAGCAAATTTTAGAATTGTTGATGCCACAAGATTCCCCGAAATTGATGCCGTTGGTGATGCGTCAAGAAAAAGTAGCAGTAAATCTGCTGCTGGAGATAAAAATACTGATAACTATACTTCGATTGGCCTAGATTTAAGTTGGGAAATTGATCTCTTTGGATATGTAAGGAGATCGATTGAAGCAGCGGATGCGCAATATCAGGCAACCGTTGAAAGTTATCGAGATGTAATGGTAATTTTATACGCAGAAATTGCAAAGAATTACATTGCATTACGCACCTCTCAAAAAAGACTTCAGTTTGCACTTGAGAATGTTAAATCACAAAGAGAAACTTTAAAGATTGTTAATGCGCGCTTTAAGGCTGAGCTTGTTTCAGAGATTGATGCGCTTCAGTCAGAGCAAAATTTAGCAGCAGCAGAATCTTATGTGCCTCTTTTTCATGCCGATATCGATGAGTTAATGAATAGCCTTGCAGTCCTGTTGGGAAAAAACCCTGGCTCACTTAACGAAGAGCTAAGAGGAAATAAAGGTATTCCACAAGTGTCAGAAAAAACAGTTGTTGAGTTACCAAGGGAAATTTTAAGACAACGACCTGACATTAGAAGAGCAGAAAGAAGATTGGCCCAAGAAACAGCTGAGGTCGGTATTGCAACTGCTGAAGAATATCCTAGATTCAATCTGAACGGTACCTTTGGCTATGATGCAAGAGGCTCTGATAGTCAGTTCAGCTCGAACTCCAGATATTGGTCATTTGGACCAAATTTTAGATGGAATATTTTTGATGCAGGTGCAACACAAGCTGGAATTGAGGTTGCGGATGCTCGACTTGAGGAAGCTCGTGTAAACTATGAAAAGAAAGTTATAACCGCATTTGAGGAAGTTGAAAATGCTCTTAAGTCTTACAAAGAGGAAAAGCAAAGAAATACATCGCTCACGGCATCGGTCAAAGCCGCTAAAAAAGTAAATAAAATTACAGTGGCTAGGTATACCTCAGGCCTTATTGATTTTCAAGAGGTCCAAGATGCAGAAAGAGTTATTTTTTTCCAAGAAGATGAGTTAGCTAAAAGTGATGGAAATTTAGTACAATTTATAATTCAGCTATACAAAGCAATGGGCGGTGGTTGGGATGCCACAGAAATTCCTGTTCAAGACATTAGCGATGAAGATACTTAGGGAATAGCGTATGAAAAAAATAATTTTTTTAATATTCATAATCTTTTTTATTTCATCCTGTGGGAAGGAAGAGCCGGTAAAAGAAACACCGATACCAAAGATTGCTTGGATGGAGGTGAAGCTATCAGGAGTTGAACAAACAAGAAAGCTATCTGGGCAACTTAACCCGAGAGAGGGCGCTTCACTAAGTTTCAATGGTGGTGGCTATGTCACAGATGTAAAAGTTGATTTAGGAAGCAAGGTAAAAAAAGGTCAAGTTTTAGCAAGGCTATCCCAGAGAGATGCTAAAAGTATTTATCTTTCATCACAATCTGATTACGTGAACAAAGAGTCATATTACAATCGTATGAAGGTCGCTCGAGAAAGTAAGGCGGTCTCACAACAGGATGTGGCTGATGCCAAAACAGAATTAGAAATTGCTGCTTCAAATTTAGCAATCAGTAAAAAAGGGCTTGATGATACAGTTCTTAGAGCGCCTTATGACGGCACAATCACCTTTAAAGATGTAGACGAGGCCCAACAAGTTTTTATTGGTGAAACACTTTTTAAAATTGATGGCGGTGAAGGGCTTGAGGTGTCAGTTTTTGTTCCAGAGACGCTAATTAAAAAATTAGTTCAAGATAAAATTTATACGGTCACCTTTCCTGCGGCTAAAGGACTTGAAATGAAGGGGGTGCTTAAAGAAATTGGTACACAAGCAACAAGAGCAAATTCTTTCCCAGTAGTTTTGTATCTTACTGAACAATCTTCAGAGCTCAGAGCTGGCATGACAGCAGAAGTTTTATTTGTTTATTATCAAGACGTAGAGGAAAGTATATTGATACCAAACTCTGCATTAGGGGTAGGCAATCAACAATCAAGCTTTGTTTTTGTTTATGATCCGAATTCGAGCAGACTTAAAAAAGTGATGGTTAAGCCACTGAATATTACAAATAATGATGTTTATGTTCAAGGCAACATAAAATCTGGTGATATTATTGCCGTGGCTGGAGTCCCTTATCTCCGCGACAACCAAGAGGTGATATTACAAGAGCAAGATATAGAAATATTTAACTTTAACTGAGACTGGTCTTTTAATGAATATTTCAGAGTTAGCTTTTAAATATAAGAAAATATTTTTATTTATTGTTGTAAGTCTGATGCTTTATGGCGGCATCAGTTATTTTACCCTGCCTTCCCAAGAAGACCCTTCCATCGTAAGCCGTGAAGCGATTGTTACAACGAATTTTCCTGGAATGTCACCACAAAGAATTGAGCTTCTGATAACCAAAAAATTAGAAGAACAGATTCGAAAGATCCCTGAGATTAAGATGCTCACATCAATTTCTCAAACAGGATCCTCAATCATTCATGTCAAAATAGAGGATAAATACTTCAACTTAGCCGATATTTGGCAAAACTTACGAAACAAAGTTAAGGATGCAGAAAAAGAGCTGCCCAAGGGTTCGTCGACTCCAAACATAAATGATGAATTTGGTGATGTCGCTGTCATCACAATGGCATTAACCTCAGATGGTTTTGGTATGAATGAAATGCACGATATGGCAAAACACATTAGAGACATTCTTTACGGTGTAAAGGGCACAAAAAAAATTGACTTATTTGGCATTCAAGACGAAAGAATTTATTTAAAATTTGAGTCAACAAAGCTTGCAGAGCTAGGTGTTAACCCCAGTCAGATTGCGGCTGCGCTCAGTTCACAAAATATTATTATGCCAGGAGGTCAAGTTGACACTGGAGCAAGGTCGTTTGTCTTGGAGCCAACAGGTGATTTTAAAGATATCGAAGAGTTAGGGGATACATTAATCTCAGTACCCAGGTCGGGTTACAAAACAGACACTGAGGACGTTATATCCTTAAGAGATGTAGCCGTTATTGAACGAGGATATATAGACCCACCAAGTAAAACAGCATATTTTAACGGTAAACCGGCCATTGTTTTTGGTATTTCAATGCTGGAAGGTTATAACCTCTTAGAATTTTCACCCAGAGTTCTAAATGTGATATCAGAAATTCAAGAAACTATGCCTTTTGGATACCATATAGATATCGCCACCTATCAGGCTGATGTTGTTCAAGATACCATTAACGGAGTATCGATTAACGTAATACAGACTCTGGTCATTGTTCTATTTTCGGTTATCATTTTTCTTGGTTTTAGAACAGGCTTTATTGTTGGCTCCATCGTTCCAACCGTCATGTTGATTACACTCGCATTGATGAATTTTTATGATCTTCAGCTCGAGAGGATGAGCCTTGCAACACTCATTATTGCTTTGGGGTTGCTGGTGGATAATGGAATTGTTGTCGCTGAAGATTTTATGAAAAGGTTAGAGAATGGTATCTCCAGAATTGAAGCACTCAAGGGGGTAGGCAAAGAATTAACGATTCCGTTACTGACCTCATCTTTAACAACTATTTTATTTTTTCTTCCACTTATGCTGGCAGAATCAACCGCAGGTGAGTATACAAGGTCACTCTCATTAGTTATTGCAATGGCTTTGTTGACTTCATGGATTGCGGGACTTTGTTTAACCCCCATACTCTGTTATTTCTTTTTAAAAATTGATAAGAAAAAAAGTAAAGAAAAAGAAACATCAGGAATTTTCTATAAATTATCAATAGGCTATGGTTTTCTACTTAAAGGTATTTTAAAGATAAGGTTTATATTTTTAGCGAGCATGTTTGCAGCGTTTGTATTTGCGATTATGTTAAGCAAAGATGTCCCTAAGCGTTTTTTCCCAGATTCAGATAGACCTCAAATATTAGTTTATACGCAACTTCCTGCTGGAACCTCTCAAAGAGAGATGACAAGGCAAATGAAAGGGGTCTTTGAAGCGCTTAATGATAGAGAGTTATTTCCTAATATTGAGTCATTTTCGGGATACGTTGGATTTGGCGGCCCCCGTTTTGTCTTATCACTTGCACCTGAGGATGCGGCAGACAATATGGGCTTTATTATCATTAATATAGAAGATGTTGAAGCCCAAGATAGTTCTATGGAAAATTTAAGAATGACTTTAAATGATAGATTTCCGGGGATGTTTTTTAGAATAAACAAGATGTTTTTGGGGGCAAGTGATTCTAGTGAAATTAAGTTACAAGTAGTCGGCCCCGATTCCAATGTAATTTACGCCAAAGCCCAACAGTTGGTTGATAGATTGCACGAGATTCCAGGTGCCATTGATATCAGAACAGATTGGCAGAACAGAACTTTAAAAATTTTAATTAATGTAGATCAAGTGAGAGCGAGGAGGGCAGGCGTATCTTCCAATGATATTGCCGAATCTCTCAATGCATATTTTGAAGGTTCAGAGGTTACCCAATTTCGTGAGAAAGACAATATTATCCCAATCTTATTTAGAGCGGAAGATGAGGAAAGATTTAATATGGATAGGATGAGGACATTAAATGTCTACTCATCAAGCAAAAATACAAATGTTCCATTGTTTCAGATAGCTGACTTTGAGGGTCAAAATCAATTTTCAAGAATTGCACGCCAAGATTTATTCAGAACAGTTTCAGTAGAAGTAAAAAATATGAATTATACGGCTGAGGATTTTAAGGACGAATTAGATCCCATCGTTGAGGAGTTGAGTGGTGACTTACCACCTAATCATTTGATTAGGTACGATGGCGTGATCAGAGAGTCTAAGGAGGCGAAAGACTCACTTTCTGCTAATGTACCGCTAGTGATAGGCCTTATTATCATCCTCCTGGTTGCCCAGTTCAATTCATTTAGGAGGCCTTTGATCATTTTAATTACGATTCCCCTCTCATTCATTGGGGCTGTATTGGGATTACTTGTTTCAGGGGCAAACTTTGGATTTATGGGTACACTTGGGCTTTATAGTTTGGCTGGTATTATTATTAATAATGCGATTATTTTGATTGATAGAATTGATTTCGAAAGAGATGCGGGTAAGAAGTTATATGATGCAATCGTAAGCGCCTGCCAACAGAGGCTGAGGCCAATCATTATTACTACATTAACTACCACACTTGGCTTATTAACATTAATCATTCCTCATGACCCATTGTTTTATGGGCTCGCCAATATCATTGCATATGGACTAGGTGTGGGTACATTCCTTACCTTGGCAGTTGTCCCTGTTTTATATTCATTATTTTTTAATGATAAAAAGCCTAATACAAAACAAATTTAATGGCCTCACATAAAAAAAGATTAACTAAAGCTGGTGGGAGGTTTGTAAATAACTCTCAAAGATTATTTCTTGTGTATTTAATATGCATACTTGTCGACATGACAATACTCAATGTTTACGCTGAATTTACTCACTCTATTTATGTTGAGTCTTTTTCTATCACTATTTTTATTGCTATGTTCTTACAATTATTAATTGTTTTAACAAAGCAGGCAGAGCATAAACTTTCACAATTTTTTGGCGATAAAAAAGGCTTTTTTTTAAAACTAAAATACTTCTTTGCATTATGGGCGTTATTGTTTTTTTCTAAAGTAATTATGCTTCACGGGGCAAATCTTATTTTTGGGGATAAGATAAATTTTTATGGGTTATTTGATGGTCTATTAGCATTTATAATCTTAATAATATCTTTCTTATTAGGTGAGTATCTCCTAACAAAGATCTACCATGCGTTAGAAACAAAAAATAAGTAAAGATCAATATCTCAGGTTTATTTTTGATTCTTTAAGAGTATTTAGTAGATCACAATAAGAGCCGTTCGTTGGGTAGTCCGAATTCAATTGAGCGTTTTCAATCTCAACAGAAAGCTTACTAAGTAGTTTTGTGTAGATATCATTTACATAATAATCCATGGTAACCCTATCAAACTTAACAACCTCCCAAAGTGATATCTTCATTTCCTTGATGAAATTGTCTGGATGTGTTTCTTTATCAGACCTTGACTGGTAAATTTTTACATTTAAATCGCCATATAAGATAGTACTTTGCGCCTGATAACTTAAAACTGGGTTAAGGATAATAATTGCATCTGTAACATTATCAGAAGCACACTTTTTAACATTCGAATAGGATGGTAAATTTATGATTGCTTTATCCATCATTGGGGATGGATAATAGACATAACTGTCGTAAGGCATGGATAGGTATTGTTGCTTAGATTGGTTTACAAAGTATTGAAGATTTGCAGCATTCAAAACGTTTGATATTAAAAGAGAAAAAATGAAAAATAAACTTTTTTTTGTGAATGTCATCATTATTTTTGCGATAAATATTAATTTTGTAAGAGCAGATTTTACAGCAAAAGTTCGTAAAATAGTTGATGGCGATACGATACATGTCGTTGATAAATATGGAAATCAATTCAAAATAAGACTGACAGGTATCGACGCTCCTGAAAAAAATCAAGCTTATGGATTGGAATCAAAAAATCAATTAAGTGAAGCGATTAATAATAGGTGGGTTTTTTTAGAATCGAAACCAAATGAAGGTAAGCCATATACAGTCGATCGTTATAAAAGAGTCTTAGCAAAGGTTATTTTGAATGGGGCTGATATTAATTTGTTACAGATTTCAAGTGGATATGCATGGCATTTTAAGAGATATCAAAATCAACAAAGTCCTTCAGATCAAAAGGCATATGATTATGCTGAAAAAAATGCAAAAAAAAATCAACTGGGTCTTTGGGAAGAAAAAAAACCAATAGCTCCTTGGAAATGGCGTAAAATACGAAAATAAATCTAAGAATCTAACTATTAAAAATGAGGCCCATTTTGAAAAATAATATTTTTGTTACCTTTTTGTTTTTACTTTTCGTTAACCCAGTATATTCTGCTTGTATGGATTTTTATAATCAAGATTTAAAAACTCTGCAGGGAGAAAAGTTTAACTTGTGTGAATATCAAGAGAAACCAATTCTTTTTGTAAATACAGCAAGTAAATGTGGCTTTACCTCCCAGTTTGAGGGACTTGAGAAGCTTTATAAGCAACATAGTAAAGATTTATTGATAGTAGGATTTCCCTCAAACGATTTTAATCAAGAATTCAAAACAGACAAGGAAATTCAAGACTTTTGCAAGTTAACCTATGCTGTAGATTTTCCTATGATGAGTAAATCGAACGTTGTTGGTCCAAATGTAAATCCTGTTTATAGGAATTTAAAAAAAATGACAGGGGAAGCGCCCATGTGGAATTTTTATAAGTTTATTGTGATGCCAAATGCTGAAACAGCTTTTGTTTTTCCAAGTACCGTAGGTCCTGAGTCTTCTGAGATTATGGGACTTCTTGAGCCTTACTTTAAAAATTAATTTTTCATAAATTGTATGATGATGGCTGAAAGCTCTTCAACCGACTTTGAGGTTGAATCTGCGGTTGGGATACCAACCTTTTTCATTAATTCTTCTGCCTGACCAATCTCATGTCTACAGTTTGAGAGAGATGCATAGTTACTGTCCGGTCTTCTTTCACTTCTTAAAGAATGTAATCGTTCAGCCTTAATCGTAAGTCCGAATATTTTATCAAGGTAACCTTCAAGAATAGGTGGAAGCTTTCCTCTTTCGAAATCTTCAGGAATAAGTGGATAGTTTGCAGCTTTAATACCAAACTGCATTGCTAAATAGATACTCGTTGGAGTTTTTCCACTTCTAGAAACACCCACAAGTATAACTTGTGCTTGATTAAGACCGGTGTGAGTCATTCCATCATCATGACCTAAAGCAAAATTTATCGCTTCCATTCGCGAGCCGTATTGATTTGTTTTTATACTGTGAGAAACGCCGGGTGTTGTCAAGGCTGACTCATTAAGCTCAACCCCAAGAGGGTGAATGAAAGAATCAAATAGATCAATATAATAAGCATCAACAGCTTTTAGCTCATTTCTTAACACTTGATTACCAATTGACATAATAACGATAGGTCTTGACCCAGTCATCATTTTTGCATTGGCAACTCTCTTTTGAGCGTCCTCAACTTTTTCAATTGAGTCTGTAAATGGAATCCTAATTTGATCAAATTCAGTTTCGGGGAAATGTGCTAATAAACCTCCTAGTGAACCAGCCGTAATACCAGTTCCATCTGATATAAAAAAGGCTGTCCTTTTATTTTTGGCCATTTATTTTTTGCTTAAACTTTTCCATGTACTTATTACTGTATCAGGATTTAATGACATCGAATCCATTTTTTGGTCTAGTAGCCATTTTGCAAAATCTGGGTGATCCGAAGGGCCTTGTCCACAGATGCCCACATATTTTTTATTTGTTTTAGCCCCAGAGATTGCTAATTCAATTAACTTCATAACTGCAGGGTCTCTTTCATCAAAACCATCTGCTAAAATACCTGAATCTCTATCAGTCCCCAGTGTCAATTGAGTTAAATCGTTTGATCCGATTGAGAATCCATCAAAGTATTTTAGGAATTCTTTTGCTAAAATAGCGTTGGATGGGACTTCACACATCATAATAAGTCTCAATCCATTTACCCCGCGCTTAAGACCATTCTCCTCGAGTAAATCAATCACAGCTTCAGCTTCTTTTAATGTCCTCACAAAAGGAATCATCAATTCAATATTAGTTAAA
The DNA here is from genome assembly GCA_018607785.1 of Methylobacillus sp. Classification (GTDB taxonomy): domain Bacteria; phylum Pseudomonadota; class Gammaproteobacteria; order Burkholderiales; family Methylophilaceae; genus BACL14. The sequence goes on along the minus strand of JABBAU010000008.1, from coordinate 51,972 downwards.
CCCATTTCATTTCTTGCTTTTATCATAGCTTCACATTCAAGCTTAAAGCAATCTTTAAATTGATCGGATATATATCTTGCAGCACCTCTAAAACCAATCATTGGGTTTTCTTCATCAGGTTCGTAAATATCACCAGCGACTAACTTCTTGTACTCGTTTGATTTAAAGTCTGACATTCTCACAATTACTGGCTTTGGAAAAAATGCTGACGCAATAGTGGCAACTCCCTCAGTCACTTTATTTACATAAAAGTCTTTAGGGGAAGCATATCCTCTAGATTTATAGTCAATTGCATTTTGGATATCTTCAGGCATCGCATCATAATTCAATATGGCTTTCGGATGAATGCCTATCATATTATTAATTACAAACTCAAGCCTTGCCAAACCTACACCGTCGTTAGGGATTTGTGCGAAGGTAAAAGCCATATCTGGATTCCCCACATTCATCATTAGCTTGATGGGTATTTTTGGTAAATCGCCATCATCTTGAACTTTAATATCAAAATCTAATTTACCTTGATAGACTATGCCCGTTTCTCCCTCAGAGCATGATACTGTTACAGTTTCCTGCTCGGTGAGAAGTTCTGTTGCATTGACACTCCCCACAATTGCAGGAATACCGAGCTCTCTAGCAATTATTGCTGCATGGCATGTCCTGCCACCGCGATTTGTAACTAATGCCGAGGCTCTTTTCATAACAGGCTCCCAATTTGGATCAGTCATATCAGCTACAAGAACATCACCTGGTTGGACGGTATGCATTTCTGACGGATCTTTAACAATTTTTACAGGCCCTATACCAATTTTTTGTGTGACCGCTCTCCCAGCAACCAATGCTTTACTTGTTTCTTTTAAAGAATAAGTTTCAGTGGTATTTTGATTCTGCGATTTAACTGTCTCAGGTCTTGCTTGAAGTATGTATAAATTACCATCAAGTCCATTTTTCCCCCACTCGATATCCATTGGACATCCGTAATGAGATTCAATAATCATGGCGTATTCAGCTAACTCTTTTACGTCACTTTCGTTAATACTAAATTGATTTGATAAATCTTCTTCAACATCTACTGTGTTTGTACTAAGCCCCGCTTTCGTATCTTCACTAAAAACCATTTTTATTTTTTTGGATCCGATAGATTTTCTAACAATGGCATTTTTTTTCAATTTTAGAAGTGATTTATGTACATAAAATTCGTCTGGATTTACCGCTCCCTGAACCACTGTCTCACCAAGCCCATAGGATGAGGTAATAAAAATCACATCCTTAAAACCTGATTCTGTATCAATTGTGAACATAACACCTGATGAACCCATATCACTTCTCACCATCTGTTGTATCCCAGCTGAAATAGCCACTTCAGAATGAATGAAGTTTTTATGGACCCGATATGAAATTGCACGATCGTTATATAAAGAAGCAAATACCTCTTTAATCGCTTGTTTGATATTATCGATACCATGAATGTTTAAAAAACTTTCTTGTTGTCCAGCAAATGATGCATCAGGTAAATCTTCTGCTGTTGCTGATGACCGAACTGCAAATGTAGTACCGTTAGGTGACTTATCTAATAAATTTTCATAGTGACTTTTTATATTTGTCTCTAACTCTTTTGAAAATGGGGTGTCTAGAATCCATTTTCGAATTTTCTTTCCACTTTCAGCAAGCTTTACAACGTCGTTAATATCAAGATCTTTTAATTCTTCTTCAATTTTTGTGCCTAACTGATTTTGACTCAAAAAGTCGTTAAAGGCATCCGCAGTCGTTGCAAAACCTGTTGGGACTCTCACACCTTTTGCCTTAAGTTGAGATATCATTTCACCTAGCGATGCATTTTTGCCGCCTACAACAGCGACATCTTTATTTCTGAGCTTTTCGAAAGAAATTATACTTTGAGTCATGAGTTACCTTTGGAATAATCAATATCTGTAAAGAACGTAATTTTGCCACATTATAGGATTAGTTGTCGACTTAAACGTTTTCTTAAATAAACTTGTTAATTAGATATTAAATTTAATTCTAATTTAACTAAACATTTTATATTTAGTAGAAATATTGTTGTTATTTGATAAATTTTGTTAAAATGTTCAGCCCGGTCTGTTTTTAAAAACTAGGATCGAAATTACATAATACTTATTTAAAAAAATACGGAGAAATTAATGGCTTCATTACTCGAACAACTAAAAACAATGACAACAATTGTTGCAGATACAGGGGAGGTTGATGCAATTAAATCTTTAAAACCTGTAGACGCTACAACGAACCCTTCTTTATTATTGAAGGCAAGTAAGCTGCCACAATGTGAACCCATGATTGAAGAGGCTATAGCATACGCAAAAGCTAAGAGCTCTGATAAAGCCCAACAAATCGAAGATGCTGCAGATAAGTTAGCTGTTCTTGTTGGATTAGAAATATCTAAACATATTCCTGGAAGAATATCTACCGAAGTTGACGCTAGCCTTTCTTTCAATATTGACAAAATGGTCGCTAAGGGTAAAAAAATTATCTCTCTATATGAAGAGGCTGGCTTAACAAAAGATAGGGTTTTAATTAAACTAGCATCAACATGGGAAGGTATTAAGGCCGGTGAAATTCTTGAAAAAGAGGGTATTAACTGTAATTTAACTTTACTATTTAGTTTTGCGCAGGCAAGAGCTTGTGCGGAAGCAGGTGTTTTCCTAATATCTCCATTTGTAGGAAGGATTTTAGATTGGTATAAAGCAAGCACAGGCGAAGAATACACCTCAGAAACTGACCCAGGCGTTGTTTCAGTTAGAAATATATATAGCTGGTATAAGGAACATGGATTCAAAACAGTCGTAATGGGTGCATCATTTAGAAATATTGGTGAAATTACAGCATTATCTGGTTGTGATCGTTTAACAATTGGTCCAGCTCTGATTGAGGAATTAGATGCAACCGAGGGAGATCTTCCACAACATCTAAAAGATAATGGAGCAAGCAAAGAAAAGCCATCCAAACTTGAGGAGGATCAATTTAGATTCGATCATAATGAAGATGCTATGGCCACTGAGAAGCTAGCAGAGGGTATCAGAAACTTTGTTATTGATCAAAATAAATTAGAGGATGCACTAAGTCAAAAACTTTAAGAGATACAACTTCGTTAATTGACAATATTTAACTGAAGTTATATTATCCTCGGTCTACTCGACCTAAATGAGAAAAAAGTTTTACGAGTTTTTAGCGTAGATGTTTATTAATAAAGTAATTTTAAATATGGGAGATTAAACCATGGCATTAACACAAATGGCACTAGATTCATTAGATTTTGACGCAACAGTAGCATTAGCAGAAACAGTTGCTCCTCACGTTGATATCTTAGAAATTGGTACACCATGTATCAAACACAACGGTATTAAATTACTTGAAACATTAAAAGCAAAATTTCCAAATAACCTTATCCTTGTTGATCTTAAAACAATGGATGCGGGTGAATATGAAGCTGAGCCTTTTTATAAAGCAGGTGCAGATATCTGTACAGTGCTAGGCGCTTCTGGAATTGCTACAATCAAAGGCGTTATTGCTGCTGCTAAGAAGTATGGTAAAGAATGCCAAGTTGACATGATTAACGTTGACGATAAAGAATCTTTAGCAAAAGAAGCTGTAGCTGCAGGTGCTGATATCATAGGTGTTCATACAGGTCTTGATGCACAAGCTGCTGGTCATACACCATTTGCTGATCTTGCTGCAATTGCTGCTCTAAACACTGGCGCTAAAATTTCTGTTGCTGGTGGTGTTAAAGCTGCTACAGCACAAGAAGTAAAAGACGCAGGTGCTGCGATTATTGTTGCGGGTGCTGCTATTTACGGTGCTGCTGATCCAGCTGCTGCTGCTGCTGAGATTACATCTATTGCTCACTAAATTTTGACAGTAGATTGCTTATATAAAAAACCCGGCTTATTGCCGGGTTTTTTTTGGTATGATTACAACATAATTATTGATTAGGAGTTAACTTTAGTATGGATACACAAAAATTAATTGTTGATAAAATTCAAGCTGTGCTGGATTCGACAGATAAAAATCAGTCTTCGGAGCTAAAAAAACTGATTGATCAAGCAGGTCACATTTTCGTAGCAGGTGCTGGAAGATCAAAATTAGTATCAAGTTTTTTAGCAATGAGGTTAGTCCATTGTGGCTATAATGTGAGCATGGTAGGTGAGATTGTTACGCCAGCATTGAAAGATGGAGATTTATATATTGTTATCTCAGGCTCTGGTGGAACTAAAACGCTTCTTCCTACCCTTGAAACTGCAAAATCTAAGGGAGCAAAGATTGCGGTTGTCTCAATGAAGGCTTCTTCAGCGATGGCCGACTTAGCTGATTTAACGATAAAAATGGGTAATGATGATGTCTTTGCACTTACGAAAGGACTGCCAATGGGAACTTCATTTGAGCTTTCAACATTAGTTTATTTAGAAGCAATAATTGGCGAGATTGTCTTTGATAAAGACCTCACCGAAGAGGGTATGAGAGCTATTCATGCTAACCTAGAGTAACATGGGTATATAGGTTTTTAAAAAAAGACACCTTGGTGTCTTTTTTTATTCTTTAAGATAAGTGAGGTTTGTAAAAAACAATAAATGCTGATTTCAAAGATTCCATATAAAGTTGATACCACGACTTACTATGAACAAATTCGTCATTTAGATTGGCCTGTTTTTTTTGATAGCTGCTATCAGTCAGATAGAGAAAAAAGTCAGTATGCCCGCTATGATATTATTTCCGCTGATCCTTTTGTTAAAATTTACTCAAATTTAAATTCGATAAAAGTATGTGAAAAAAATCAAACCTTTCATTCTAATGATGATGGCTTAGAGATCGTGCAGAACTACATCAACAAGTACTCAAGGCCTTATTCAGAAATTCCATTCATTGGGGGAGCAATTGGATATTGTTCTTACGAGATGGATGAAAAGAAAATTGATAATTGTAATTTACCCAAGATTTCGATGGGAATTTATGACTGGGCACTAATCGTTGATCATTTTCTCCAAGAAGCATATTTGGTAACTACAAATGTTGATGAAGAAACAAAAAAAAATTGGTCAAAGTACATTAAGTTATTAAGTACTTCAACTTCTGATAAAAGCCAAAAATTTATTGTGAAGAGTGAAATAGAAGATAATTCAAACTTTGAGGACTATCGTAATAAATTCAAATTAGTTATGGATTACTTAAAGGAAGGTGATTGTTATCAAATTAATCTCTCAAAACAATATAAAGTTTTAGTTGAGGGAGATAGTTGGCAATTTTATAAGATATTTAGAAATTCAAATAAATCAAGATATATGGCTTATTTAGATTTTACAGATTTTGAAATACTTTCAGGTTCACCCGAAAGATTCATTCAGGTAAGAGGTAATGAAGTGAATACAAGGCCAATAAAGGGAACAATCGGAAGAGATAAAAATCATGATAGAGATAAAAAGAATGCATTAGCTCTAAAAGAATCTGTTAAAGATCAATCAGAAAACTTAATGATCGTTGATCTTTTAAGAAATGATTTAAGTAAAAACTGTGACATTGGCTCAATTAAAGTAAGCGAATTATTTGAATTAGAATCTTACCCAAATGTCCATCATCTGGTAAGCACTATTTCTGGAAATTTAAAAAATGAATCAAACATGTTAAAGCTTTTTTCTGACTCTTTTCCTGGGGGTTCAATTACGGGTGCTCCAAAAATAAGAGCTATGGAGATTATAAGAGAGCTTGAAGATCATAACAGGGAATTATATTGCGGTTCCGTTGTTTATTTTAGCTTTAATCGATCTATGGACAGTAATATTGCAATTAGAAGCTTATTTAGGAAAGGCAATGAATTATATTTTTATTCTGGCGGGGCTTTAACAATTGCATCAAATGATAAAGATGAATTTCAGGAAATTGAGGATAAGGTGAGAATTATTAAAAAAACCATTAATTATTTCAAGGAGTAATGAGTATGATAGATATTTCTGATGATTTAAAGGAAAAGCTTAAAACGGATCTCCCTGAGTGGAAGCTATCTACAAATGGGATTAATCGGTGGATTTCGAGAGAAGTTTCTACTGAATTAGGGGGGGTAGTGAGTAAGATATGGGATCTTGCAGAAGAAGCCAACCATCACCCTGATATAATTCTTGGATACAAAGGTATATCAGTAGACCTCCTAACGCATGATAAAAATGCGATAACAATTAAGGATATTGATCTTGCCAATAAAATTGAGATATTAATTTTATCTTTGAATTAATTTTTTAAAGGAGCCGTAATTTAATAAAATTGTCGGCAGTATTAGAAGATTAAGGATAGTTGAAGTAAATAAGCCGCCAATAATAATCATTGCCATGGGTCCCTCAATCTCTTTTCCTGGCTGATCCGAGCCAAAGGCAATGGGAGTCAATGCAAGACCTGCAACAAGCGCTGTCATTAAGATTGATGGCAGCCTTTCTTTAGCGCCCCGTATACATGTTTTGGTATCCCAAATACAATTCTCCTCATTAATTAAAAATTGATAATGTGATATAAGCATAATTGTATTTCGTAAGGTAATACCAAATAACGTTACAAATCCAACGAGTGATCCAATTGAAATCCAGCCCCCAGTAAAAGTGGCAGCCAAAACACCGCCTATCAGTGCGAAGGGAAGGTTCAGAACAGTCAAACATAAATTAGAAAATGAACCAAAAGCAATGTAAAGTAAAAGCAAGACAACGCCCCCAGCTAAGAGAGATTGGGTTATGAGTTCATTTCTAGCTTGTCTATTTTCTTGAGCTGATCCTGTAACTTCATAATAGTTACCGTCATTAAGCTTTAATTCTTTTAATTTTGTATTTAGGCTCTTTGTGAACATGTCTATATCGACGTCACCTATATTAGCGGTTACCGTTTGAACTCTCTTACCGTTTTGATGAAGAATTTTTGATCTACCGTTTTTCTGAGTTATGTCAGCTATTTCAGACAGCGGTATTATTTGATTTTGGGCATTCATGATCGGCAATTCTTTTATATCAAGTATGTCATCTCTTGACTCCTTATTAAGGGTCAAGGCAACTGTTGTGGGGATAATTCCATTGTAAATTTTTGTTACAGGATAATTATCATAAGCAGCTCTTATAAACTTTAAAACATCTGCTTTATTTATTCCAAGAGAGCTCATTTTCTCTGATCTAAGTTTAATGAATACCTCAGGTGAGCCTGGAGGTGATTGAAGTGTAATATCTTTTATCCCATTAATAGTATTCAACGTTGAACTAATCAGTGCTGCGTCTTGATCAATTAGATCAAGATTTTCACCGTACAGGTTTATAACTACGGATGCATTATATCCAGAAATAGTTTCTTCAATCCTTTCGGTAAGAAAGGTATTGATTGCAAAGTTAACTCCCACAAACCCAGCATCAAGCTCTTTACTCTCATCTCCATGTAAAATAGATTTTATTTGTTCTAAAATCTCATCTTGCTCTGGGCCACCCAATCCTTCATCCAGCTCAATTTCAAATTCACTATAGTGTGTACCAAATGTATCAGCACCTAAAGGTGATCTTCCTACCCATTGTGCAATCGATTTTATACCTTCAATTTTTTCTAATTTTTTTGTCACGAGATTACCTACCCTGATTGATTCTTCCTCAGAGGTACCAGGGAATGAAGTCATATGCATAATAAAATGTCCCTCGTGAAGAGGGGGGATAAATTGTGTCTTAAGAAAAGGTAAAAAAGATAAACCAATTGCAATTACAAATAAAGACGAAAAAATTATTAACTTAGATTGTTTTTCTATTCCCAGTAAAATAATTTCATATTTATGTTTAAGGAATTTAACTACTGGGGAGTCTTCTGTTTTTATATCTGAATAACCAATCATCAAGTAACACAGAGCAGGGGTGATGGTGAGGGCAACAAATAGAGATGCCGTGATTGAAGAGATATATGCAATTGCTAAAGGCCCAAAGAGCTTTCCAGCAACCCCAGAAAGTGATAATAATGGAAGAAAAACAAGGACAATGATTACTGTTGCAAACACGACAGACTTTCTTACCTCCATTGAAGAGCTAAAGACCACCTGATAGAGCGGCAATGGTTGTTTTTTTTGTTTGTTTTGCCGCATTCTTCGAAATATATTTTCAACGTCAATAATTGCATCGTCAACAACTTCACCTAAAGCAATTGCCAATCCGCTAATGACCATTACGTTTAGACCAATATCAAAATAACTCATTACTGAGATTGCAGATAGGAGTGATAGAGGTATTGCAACGGCTGAAATAAAAGCAGTTTTAAAGTTAAATAGGAAGAGGTAAAGAATAGATATAACAAAAAAAGCACCAATGACAATATCAATTCTCAATCCTTTAATAGATGCATCAATAAAATTTGATGGTTTAAATAAATCTGGAATGAGTTCAATATTTTGATTTTTTAGCAAAGGCTCAATTAATTCAAGAGCAATTTCTAGTTCCTGAGTTAATTTATAAGAATCTGCATTTAATTGACCTTGAACTGATAAATAGACTCCAGGATTTCCATTGATTGAGGCTGCACTAATTGATGGCTCAAAACTTTCCTTTACATTTGCAACATCCCTAATCTTAATGACACTATTATTTACACTTTTGATAGGAGCAATTTCAATTTCTTTTAAAGTCTTTGATTGACCGTCTGTATTTATTATTATTCTCTGGTTGGCATTTTCGATATAACCCCCACCCATAACAAGTGTCGAATTTTCTACAGCATGAAGTATTTCCCCTATTGAAATATTGTATTGATAAAGCTTTTTAGGGATAACTTCTATGTGAATTTGTTTGACTTTACCACCAAACCTATTTACATCAGCCACGCCAGATACAGCCATTAATTGGGGGATTATAAGGGTTTCCGCGACTGTTCTTAGCTCTGTTAGGGTCTTATTGTCTGAGTAAATACCAATACCTAGAACACTTGATGCTGATGAGGTTAGCGGGGCAATTGTTGGAATAATCCCTGTAGGTAAAGATCTTATTAATTTTGAAAGACTTTCAGAAACGGCCTGTCTATTTTTATGAATATCTGTTTTTTCATCAAAGATGACAGTTACTACAGAAAGTCCTGGGATAGACTGCGATCGTGTTTGTTTGATGCCAATTGTTCCTGATATCGCCTGTTCTATTGGTTTAGAAATAACTGTCTCAACCAAACTAGAGGAGAAGCCTGGTGCTTCAGTTTGAATAATGACTTGAGTTGGAGAAAATTCAGGAAATACATTCAAAGGACTCTGCTTTATCTGGTAAATACCATAGGCTATGATAATAAAAGCTAATCCAATTATTACCCCAGGATGACGAATTGAAAAACGAATAACTGATCCCATCTTAAAAACTAATCCTCGTTTTCGTTTTTGATCTGATACTTAAACTCTTCAGAAAGAAGTAATTGTGCACCGTTTGTAACTATCTCATCGTCAATTTTAATTTTATCATCTGGAACAATCCATCCATTTTCAGAACCATTTTCAGCTTCACGCATACCCTGGAGAGAGCGTCTCACAAAATTTCCATTTTCCTTTATTCTTATGAAAGCCCAAGGTTGTCCATTGCTCCATACAACAGAAGAGTTTGGAACAAGAAGGTATTTTTTCTTATCATTAAATTTTGAAATATAGGCAGAAACCCTCTCACCTACAATCAATTTACTGTTATTCGTTAAGTAGAAAAAGTTTTTACCTACAATTGACTGATTAACTATTGGGGAGGGGGATAGGTATTTTGCCTTTATCTCCGATGCGCTTGAGATAGATGGAATTATTACAATATTTTGAGGGGGTAATGCCTCGCGCTCGATTTGAGTTATAGATAAACTGACAAGTTGGTTTTGATTGCTTAGCAGCTTATTTAAGGGATCATTTGTATTTTTAAGGATAGCAACAAAAACTTCACCCCATTGTTGCTGAACTAAACTCATTATATTAACTTTTTCATTTTCATAAATATTAACCTGATTATTTAAATCACTTATCTCAATTTGTTTTTTATTTATAGCAAGATCAGAAACATTTTTATTATCTTCGTTAAGAATTATTAAGGCTTCTAAATGTTTCTTCTCATTTTTAATCTGATTCTTTAACTTTTTAATTGAATAATTTACTCTTGTAAAATTTGCTTTGGCCGAGATAAGTGTTGAAATGTTCTGAACTATCCCATAGTTCAATTTCTTTTGATTAGTTTTTGTTTCTTCCAGCTTCTTGTACTGGATGTTACTGTTTTTTTCAACTGCGCTTGGAAGTTGAATTTGTTTGATACCATCAACTATGGTCGTATAGTCAACAATTATTTCTTCTTCAGATTCCCCTTCATCAGAATGGTTACCTAAAATATCTTTGTTGGCCAGTAAAACAATAACCCAGATTAAAACAATGATAATTATGATTTGTGCAACGATGAAAATTGTTGTTTTATTCTTCATAAGCCATAATTAATTGAGGTTGGAAATAATTGATCCTGTAGGACACCCTCAGCAACAACTCCTAACTCAATTGAAGCATGAGTAGCGCGATGAACTTCTAAGTCAATATCCAGTAAACTAAACATTTCCTTCTCAAGCTGCATTCGGTCAATCTGGCCTTGATGAAATCTATCCTGAAGCTGTTTAACGAGTGAGTCTTTTGATGCAAAAGATTTTTTAACAGCCTCTTCATGTTCTTTGTTTTTTTGAATAGACAAAGTTAGCTCCTCCACTTGATTATTGATCTCGAGCTCAAAATTTATAACCTTACTTGCCTCAAGCTCGCGAAACAATGATGCGCGATCTATATAGGCCTTATTTCTTTCGGGTGTTTTAAGAAGTGTTCGAATGCCAAGCCCCCAAACATTATAACCAAAGTCATAAATATACGCAGGTGTAAATGTCATATCAGGATACTGTTTTGCAATTTCAAGTTTGAGATTTGCTTCGGCTATGGCATAGCGTGCAAGCTTTTGTCTTAAATCAATTCTATTAATTATTGCAGTTGAGTGCATTTTATCTTGGTCAGCATTTTCAAAAAATGTAGCTAGACTTGTGAGTATTTTATCCCTTGTTTTTTTAACATCGATAGCCAATAGGTTAAATTGTTCAAGGGAAAGACCAACAAGAGTCGCTAAATTTTTTGTAATATTGAGTTGCAAATTTTGATGTTTAATTAATTCCTTTTGGATAGAATTAAACTTTATCTTTTCTCTCATATGATCAACATTTGAGACTAGGCCATAATTAAGCCTCTTTTTAATCATATGAACGATGGATTGTTGCAGGCGAATTTTGTTCTTTAGAATTTGGATTAAATCTTGATTTTTAATATATTCCGTCAAACTTGAAATAAGACTGGCCCGCAAATTCCAGTGGATTAATTCTTTATCAAGAAGGGCTGACTGGGTTTCGTTAAATGCAAGCTCATACCTTATTAATCTCTTATTCGCAGTCTCGTAGGTGAACGTATAGTCAAATTTAAAGAAATTTTCACTTGGGTCACCAACGTCTCCTCGTTCGTATTTTGCTCCAACTGATGACAATGGCCGCAAAGAGGCAATTTCTTCATTACTTTTTATATATTCCATCTCTAAGTCAGCAGTTTTTAGTTGGGGGTTAAAGTATTTTTGAGTAATCAAGAGCTCATCAATACCCCAGCTTTTAAAGGGTATATTTACTTCATCAAAGTTATTTTTTTTTAAAAACAGTATGAATTCAGGGTCGTTTAGATTTGTTTGTTTAGTTGCTTGATGAACTTCATTAATATTGAGGGGTTTTTCCTCATACTCAATGAAGCTACATGCATTCAAAAAAAATACTAATATAACGAGTGAAATCTGACTTAATTTTGATGTAATTTCAATTTTCACGTTGATTAATTTAAATTTTTATATTTATGATGTAAGCCATCAATTTTAATGTAATTTTCAGAGAACTTCCAAGATATAATTTAGATTGAATTTTTCAGTCCCTTTTAAGACTAAAGTTGATATAATACGCGCTTGTTATAATACATGTTTACTAAATCAAGCGAGAGTGGCGGAATTGGTAGACGCACTGGTTTTAGGTACCAGCGCCGCAAGGCGTGAGAGTTCGAGTCTCTCCTTTCGCACCAATTTTAGGAATAAATTTAATGGCCGAAGCTTTAGAAAAAATTAGCAATATAGAAAGAAGGGTTAGGGCAACAGTGCCCGTGGGACCTCTTCAAGATCAAATAAATCAACGTTTTAAACAACTAACGAAAACTGCGCGAGTACAGGGCTTTAGACCTGGAAAAGTACCTTTGAGTATAATTAAACGACAGTTTGGACCTGATATTAAAACCGAAGTTTATTCAAAAGCCATTGAAGATAAATTTGGAACTGTTATTGAAGAAAATAAGGTTCAGGTTGCAGGTATGCCTGATATACAGCATGAGCCATTAGCAAACATTAATGATGATTTTGAGTTTACAGCTACGTTTGAAATCTTCCCCGAAGTGAAAGATATTGATGTAGGGAAAATTAAAGTGACAGATTATGAAGCAGAAGTTAAGGACTCCGACGTAAAAAAAACAATTGATACAATTGCTGTCCAAAGATGCACTTTTAAATCTGTTAAAAGAGCATCCAAGATGGGAGACAAAGTAAAAATTCAAATGGAATCATTCCTTGATGGTGAAAAGATTGAAGATACAGGCAATGAAAACATAGAGTTCGTTTTAGGAGACCCTAAAAGAGTAAAGGAGATTGACCAAGAAATTGTTGGGCTGAAAGTAAACGAAGAAAAAGATTTTGAGGTTAAGTACCCAAAAGATCATGAACCTTCACAGCTGGCTAATAAATCGGTGAAGTACCATATAAAGATGTTAGAGGTAGGTGAACCATTGATGCCAAAAATTGATGCTGCATTTGCCAAGAGTTTAGGTGTAGATTCAGGGGATATAAAACAGATGAATAAGGAAATTAAGGCTTCATTGGTCGATGAGGTCATTGTACGAAAAAAAGCCTCTCTCAAGAGACAAATATTTGCTGAAATAGTTAAAATTTCTAAAATTGAGCTTCCTAAGTCTCTTGTTACCATGGAAATTAATAGAATGATGCAGACCATGCAACAAAATATTGAAAGACAGGGGGGAAGCGCTAAAGATATTAACTTCCAGCCTGAAATGTTTGAAGCCAGAGCTAGGGAAACGTCTACGTTGAGGCTTGTATTAGCAAACCTAGTTGATAAAAATAAACTTCAGGCAAATGATGAACAAATCAAAGAAAAAGTGAAAAGTTTTGCTGGTAATTATGATGATCCTGAGAAAGCCATTAAATGGTTCTATGAGGATAAGCAGAGGTTAAGTGAGCCAGCTGCCCTTGCAACTGAGGATAATGTAGTTGAGTGGGTATCAACAAAGTGTAAAAAGACCAAAAAAAATATTACAGTTGATGAATTGATGGAGCTTCAACCAAATGGGTAAAACTTTGGATTCGATTAGTAAATTTTCAGCAAATAACCTAGGCTACATTCCTATGGTTGTCGAACAAAGTGGTCGTGGCGAGAGGGCTTATGACATTTATTCAAGGCTTCTTAAAGAAAGGGTAATTTTTTTAGTTGGACCTATCGATGACATTATGGCCAATGTAGTTGTTGCACAGTTATTATTTTTAGAGGCAGAAAATCCAGACAAAGATATTTCCTTGTATATTAATTCACCTGGTGGTTCCGTTACAGCTGGAATGGCAATATACGACACAATACAATTCATCAAACCAGACGTTAGTACGTTATGTATCGGTCAGGCTGCAAGCATGGGGGCATTATTACTAACTTCAGGGGCAAAAGGGAAGAGATTTTGTTTGACTAACTCGAGGGTTATGATTCACCAGCCTCTTGGAGGCTTTCAAGGGCAAGCATCTGATATTGAGATTCACGCAAAAGAAATTTTATACCTCAAATCTAAATTAAACGACATCCTGGCCCACCATACAAAACAGTCAGTTAAGAAAATTGCTGAAGATACAGATAGAGATAATTTCATGAGCTCTGAAGATGCCGTGACTTATGGAATTGTAGACAAAGTTATTAATAGTAGATCTAATTTAAAATAAGATTTAGATATGGCTGAAGACTCTAAAGAAAAAACATTGTTATGTTCATTCTGTGGAAAGAATCAATCAGAGGTTAAAAAATTAATTGCTGGGCCATCAGTCTTTATCTGTGATGAATGTGTCGATCTTTGCAATGATATTATTGTCGAGGAAAATGACATTAATACAGACAGCTCTGAACAAACAAAAAAAGAAAATAAACGCCTAACGCCAAAAGAAATTTTTTCAAAGCTGAGTGAGCATATAATTGGTCAAGATGAAGCAAAAAAAAGCTTGGCTGTTGCGGTCTATAACCACTACAAGAGGTTAAGCTCGATTGAGGAAAATGATAAAGAAGACCCCGTTGTAATTTCAAAAAGTAATGTGCTTTTCATAGGACCCACAGGTTCTGGTAAAACGCTTTTAGCACAAACGCTTGCAGAGCTTCTGGATGTACCTTTTGTCATGGCTGATGCAACAACTCTAACTGAGGCTGGTTATGTTGGTGAAGACGTTGAAAATGTAATGCAAAAACTTCTGCAGAAATGTGATTATGATGTTGAAAGGGCGCAACGAGGGATAATTTATGTCGATGAGGTTGATAAAATATCAAGAAAAAGTGAAAACCCCTCAATCACTAGAGACGTTTCAGGTGAGGGGGTTCAACAAGCCTTACTTAAGCTTATAGAGGGGACAGTAGCTTCAATTCCTCCTCAGGGGGGCAGAAAGCACCCTAATCAAGAATTCGTTCAATTGGATACCACAAACATTCTTTTCATATGTGGAGGTGCCTTTGATGGCCTTGAAAAAATAATTCAGCAGAGAACAGAAAAAAATAGTATTGGTTTTGGCGCGGATGTGCACGGGGAGGCGGAAAATAAAGAGATAGGAAAAATAATTGCCAATGTTGAACCAGAAGATCTCATTAAATATGGTTTAATTCCAGAATTTATTGGACGACTTCCAGTCATTGCCTCTTTGGACTCTCTTGATAAAGAAGCTCTTGTCAAGATACTTACTGATCCAAAGAATGCGCTTACCAAACAGTTTAAGAAATTATTTAATATGGAAGGCGTAGAACTTGAGTTTCGTCCTGATGCCATTGATGAGATTGCCTCACAGGCTATCGAAAGAAAAACAGGAGCCAGAGGGTTAAGGTCAATTATGGAAGAATCGCTTAAAGAAATCATGTTTGAATTACCGGGCGTAAATAGTTTGAAAGCTGTTGTGATAGATAGGGCTACCATTAAAGATAAAACTAAACCTTATTTTGTGTACTCAGAAGATAAGAAAAAAAATAATCAGTTTAAATAATCTTAATTACTTGATTTTAAAAAAATCAACACCATAATTAAATAAATCCAATTTAAAAAGATAGATAAGAAAATATGAATAAATCATACCCGATGCTTCCTTTACGCGATGTTGTTGTATATCCTCACTTAGTCATACCGCTTTTTGTTGGAAGAGATAAATCTATTTCTGCTATTGAAAAAGCAAATAATGGTGACAAAAAAATTCTTCTTGTTGCACAAAAATCGGCCAACCAGGATGAGCCAAAAGCAAAAGATTTATACAAAATTGGTACGTTAGCAACCATCATACAAACACTTAAATTACCAGATGGAACTGTAAAGGTCTTAGTAGAGGGTCTTCAAAGAGTAACTATAAAAAAATTGATAGAGATTGATGACTATTGGACCGCAGAGGCATCTATCGTTAAAATTCGTGAGCCTAAAGATAAAAATACCAAGGCTTTTATGAGGTCTGTTTTTTCTCAATTTGATCAGTATGTAAAACTTAATAAAAAAATTCCACCTGAAATACTATCTTCACTAACATCTATCACTGAGCCTGGAAGATTAGGGGATTCGATTGCAGCAAATCTTTCATTGAAACTTTCTGAAAAACAGAAAATATTAGAGACATTTGAGGTAAAAAAACGCCTCAATTTGTTACTGGAACTAATGGAGGCAGAAATTGATATCCTTCAGGTCGAGAAAAAAATTCGAGGCCGTGTCAAAAAACAAATGGAGAAATCACAAAGAGAATATTATTTGAATGAACAGGTTAAAGCTATTCAAAAGGAATTAGGTGATTCTGATGAGGGAGCAGAGTTTGATGAACTTCAAGATAAGATCAACAACACTGAAATGTCCACCGATGCTAAAGAAAAATGTGTCTCTGAGCTAAAAAAACTTAAAATGATGTCACCAATGTCTGCTGAAGCATCTGTAGTTAGAACGTATATTGAAACAATAGTGAATTTACCTTGGAGTAAAAGTACAAAAATTAATCATGATTTAAGCAGTGCTGAAATCACATTGGATAATGATCATTATGGTCTGGATAAAGTCAAAGAACGTATTATTGAGTATCTTGCTGTACAGCAAAGAGTTGATAAACTTAAAGCCCCAATTTTATGTCTAGTAGGCCCTCCAGGTGTTGGGAAAACATCTTTAGGTCAAAGTATTGCAAAGGCAATTAATCGTAAATTTATTAGAATGGCACTCGGTGGAGTTCGGGATGAAGCCGAAATAAGGGGTCATCGAAGAACCTACATAGGATCTATGCCTGGAAAAATTCTTCAAAATATGACAAAAGCAGGAGTTACAAATCCTCTTTTTCTTCTCGATGAAGTCGATAAAATGGGACAAGATTTTAGAGGAGACCCATCTTCTGCTCTTCTTGAAGTACTCGACCCAGAACAAAATCATACATTCAATGATCACTATGCTGAAATTGAATATGATTTATCAAATGTAATGTTTGTTGCAACTGCAAATTCAATGAATATACCTGAACCTCTTTTGGATCGTATGGAAATTATTAGGTTGCCAGGTTACACAGAAGCAGAAAAAGCAAATATTGCAAATAAACATCTTCTCCCCAAACAATTAACTGCTCATGGCTTAAAAAAATCGGAAGTTAAGATAACTCCGAAAGCTATCAAGGATATTATTCAATATTATTCAAGAGAAGCAGGAGTCCGTAAACTTGAGCAAGAAATATCGAAGATATGCAGAAAAGTTGTTAAAAAACTGCTAACCAATAAAAAAATTAAAAATATAACCATCAGCAATAAAAATATACAAGAATTCTTAGGCGTTAAAATTTTCGATATTGGTCTTGCAAATAAAAAAAACCAGATCGGTCAAGTAACAGGTTTAGCCTGGACTCAAGTTGGAGGCGAGCTTCTTACTATTGAGACAGTAGTTGTTCCAGGAAAAGGAAAAACAATCATAACTGGTAAGCTGGGCGACGTAATGCAAGAATCAATTCATGCAGCGATGAGTGTTGTTAGAAGTAGGGCAGATATTCTTGGTATAGATAAAGATTTTTATGAAACAAAGGATATACATATTCACTTTCCAGAAGGTGCTACACCAAAAGATGGTCCAAGCGCTGGTATTGGAATAACAACCG
Organism: Methylobacillus sp.; assembly: GCA_018607785.1. GTDB lineage: Bacteria > Pseudomonadota > Gammaproteobacteria > Burkholderiales > Methylophilaceae > BACL14. The sequence goes on along the minus strand of JABBAU010000008.1, from coordinate 34,504 downwards.
CTATAATTTCAAGCTTAACAAATATACCTGTTTTTAATGATGTAGCCATGACTGGAGAAATTACACTAAGAGGAGAGGTATTGGCTATTGGTGGTTTAAAGGAAAAATTACTAGCAGCTCACAGAGGAAACCTCAAAAAGATTTTGATACCTGAGCAGAACTTAAAGGACTTGGTGGATATTCCTACAGATGTAAAAAATGCGTTGAAGATCATCCCAGTAAGATGGATAGATCAAGTCATCGAATTAGCCCTTACGAAACAACCAAGCAAGAATAAAGCGGGAGCTAAATCAGGACATGGGCCGCAAAAAAAGTTTGTTGAAATGAATAAGCCAACCGCCCATTAGCAAGTCAGCATTTTACTAGCATTGTTACAAACTTTATTGTAAAATTGCCGAGCTCAAATTTGACAATTTGGGTGCTTAGCTCAGTTGGTAGAGCGTCGCCCTTACAAGGCGAATGTCACAGGTTCGAACCCTGTAGCACCCACCAGTTTAGGAGTGGTAGTTCAGTTGGTTAGAATACCGGCCTGTCACGCCGGGGGTCGCGGGTTCGAGTCCCGTCCACTCCGCCAATTATTTCGCAAACTAGATTTAATTAGTTTACGATTGATAAGCAAGAACTAAATAAATGGAAATTAGTCCTAAGAGAAAATTGAAATAATATTATGTTAGATAAAATAAGAAATAACACACAATCAAAATTCGCTAAAGTTGTTCTTGTAATAATTATTATTCCATTTGCTTTATTCGGAATAGATTCATATTTAAGCTCGATAGGAGATGATGTATACGCAGCAAAGGTCAACGGAGAATCGATTTCCATCCAAAGCTATCAAAATGCCCTTAATCGAGTAAAAGATCAATTTCTTAACCAAAGCACACCCCCTGATCCAGCTATCTTTGAAACATCAGAATTTAGAAAAAGTGTCCTAGATGGCATGATAGCGTCAAAGCTAGTGGCTCAAGAAGCTTCAAGAGCTAATTTTGTAATCAGTGACAACCAACTGAGTCAGTATATATTAGGGATGCCAGGCTTTCAAAGGAATGGAAAATTTGATCAAGAGGCCTACGACAATCTAGCAATGAGACAAAATTTAACACCCAAGAAACTTGATGAGCTTATTCGAAAAGACCTTGCAAAGCAGCAAGTTAAGGATAGTTTAAATAAATATGTCTTTGTGACTAAAGAGAAAATTCAAAATCTAGTAAATCTTGCTTATCAAAAAAGAGATATAAGCATGTTAGAACTTAGATTAGATGATTACCTCAAGAAGGTGAAAGTTTCTGATGATGAGATAAAAAAATATTATGAGGCAAACCCTAATAACTTCATCATGCCCGATCAGGTTAAAGTGAAGTTCTTACTTTACTCTGTTGCAGAAATTTTACCGAAAGTAAAAATAACAGACGATGAAGTGAAGCAGTATTTCGAAGAAAATAAGGCGCAATTTGAAGGGGCACAAGAACGACGTGCTAAACATATTTTGTTTTTAACAGATTCAGATATGACTGATGAGGAGCTCTCTGAGGTAAAGAAATTAGCTGAATCGGTAAGACAAAAGGCAATTAAAAATCCTAAAAAATTCGATGATCTCGCCAAAGAATTTTCAAAGGATACTGAGTCTGCAAAAAATGGTGGTGATTTAGGATTCTTTACTAGGGGTATGATGGTTAAGGAATTTGATGAAACAGTTTTTAATATGAAAGTGGGTGATGTGTCACCATTAGTTAAAACGCAATTTGGTTTTCATATCATTAATTTAACTGAAATTAAGGGGGAAGAGGTTACTTTTGATTCAGTCAAAGCACAAATAAAAGGCGAAATATTATATGCAAAAGCTCAACAAATTTATGCCGAAGGTGCCGAAGAATTTGCAAATCTGATATATGAAAAGTCCGATTCATTGCAGCCTGCCGCTGATCGGTTTAATTTAACGATTCAAGAAAGCCAGTGGCTTACATTGGATACAGCAACTAAATTTTTTAACAATGAAGCCTTTGCTCAAGCTGTATTTGATCCAGAAGCAATTGAGTTAAAAACTAATATTAATGCGATTGAGGTTTCACCTAACAATTTAATTTCAGCACAAGTTATTGAGTTTAAGCCAAGCGCACCCAGGTCCTTGGAAGATGCTAAAGAAGAAATTAAAGAGTTTCTCACCAGAACAAACGCACAAAAGCTAATGGTTTCTGATGGCGAAGCTATGATAGAAAAATTAGAATCTAAATCAGAAAAAGTTGAGTGGATTGATGAGTTAGTTATAGACAAAGTTGACCCACAAGGTGTATCCAAACCAATTGTACGAGCAATATTCAGCATGAATCAAGATAATCTTCCAACATTTGAGGGTATTTATGATCCAGCAAATGATGAGTACATTATTGTTAGATTAAATGATGTTATAAGTGATGAGATTACTGATAATCTGTCTAAGGATATCTACCGTGATGAATATGTTTCGGCTTTAAAAAAAGAAATTGATAACGCTTATGTGGACGATTTAAGGTCATTAGCAGATATAGAATACAATCCGCAAGTAATTCAATTTAGGAATTAATCTACTGTTCCAGCTGCGGTAATATTCATCCCCGCATCCACATAAGTTATTTCTCCAGTAACACCTGAAGCCAAATCACTACATAAAAAAGCAGCCACATTCCCTACCTCCTCAGTTGTGATATTTCTTTTTAGCGCCGCATGTTTCTGATTGAAGTCGTACATTTTGTCAAAATTTGCAATACCCGATGCGGCGAGTGTTTTTATTGGCCCAGCAGAAACTGCATTTACTCTGATATTTTTTGCACCTAAACTATGAGCCATATATCTAACATTTGCCTCCAAACTCGCTTTAGCAAGTCCCATGACGTTGTAATTAGGCATGGTTCTTTCAGCACCAAGATAGCTCACAGTAAGCAGGCTAGCATTATCATTCAAGAAGGGGAGCGCTGATTTTGCTAATGCCGTAAAGCTATAAGAGCTTATATCATGAGCAATCTTAAAATTTTCTCTGGTGGTAGCATCAACAAAATCCCCTGTGAGGGCGTCTCTAGGAACAAAGGCAATGGAGTGGATGATAGTATCAAAAGTTTTCCAATGCTCTGAAAGTAGGGGAAAAATTTTATCTATATCCTCGTCTGATGAAACATCACAAGGCAAGACGATACTTGAATCAAAATCACTAGCTAATTTTTCAACACGACCTTTATGTTTTTCCATTTGGTAAGTAAAGGCTAATTCAGCTCCTTGCTCTCTCATACTTTTAGCAATTCCATATGCTATAGATCGATCGCTTAATAAGCCCAGGATAAGGACTCTTTTATTTTTTAGAAACCCCATGAAATTCCTTTCTTAAAATATTATTATTTATTTTTAGGATCAAGCACATCCCTTAAGCCTTCTCCCAGAAGATTATAACCTAATACAGTAATTAGAATAGCTAAGCCCGGAAACAGTGAAAGCCACCATGCAAACTGTATATACTCCTTTCCATCAGTGAGTATATTACCCCAGGAGGCTGTTGGTGCCTGAACACCTAAACCCAGGAAGCTAAGGCCAGACTCTATCAACACAGCACTTGCTATCCCAAGAACAGAGCTTACGATTATCGGTGTAAGGCTATTAGGAAGGAGATGTTTTGTAATGACTTTTCTATTGCTTGTCCCCATCACAATGGAAGCAAGCACGAAATCTCTTTGCCTTAAGCTTAAAAATTCTGCTCTAACTAGCCTGGTAACACCCATCCATGATGTTAGACCAATAACAATCATGATATTCCATATTGAAGGCGTTAAAAATGCAATTACAGCTAAAATTAAGAAGAAAGTAGGTATTGATAACATTATATCGACTAAGCGCATAATAATAGAGTCTACCCAGCCTCCATAAAAGCCCGCAATTGAGCCAAGAACGATTCCAATTAATGTTGCTATACCTACAGCTACAAATCCAACAAAAAGCGAAATTCTGGCTCCATAAAGCATTCTTGAGAGAACATCTCTTCCTAATCCATCTGTACCCATTAAATGTTCAAAAGAAGGTGGCAACAGAATCGAGTTTATATCAATATAATTTGGGTCATAAGGGCTCAGCACAGAAGCAAAAACAGCTATAAACAAAATTATTGTGATTATGATAAAACCAATAAGTGTTAGGGGGTTCCCTTTGAATATGCTCACTTGACTAAACCTTTTCTTATTCTTGGATCAGCCCATGCATAACCAATATCAGCAATTAATGTTCCAATTAACGTGAGAACTGAACCAATAGTCAGTATGCCCATAATTACAGGAAAATCTCTCATTAAGACAGAGTCATAGAAAAGTTTTCCCATTCCAGGGATTGCAAAAATAGATTCAGCTATAACTGAACCGCCAATTAAGCCTGGGATAGAAAGTCCTATGATAGTTATTAAGGGGAGAATGGCATTTTTAAGCGCATGTGTAAAAATAATATTTTTTTCTTTGAGGCCTTTTGATCTAGCTGTTGTAATAAAGTCTTGATGGAGAACATCAAGCATACCATTCCTAACATATAAAGATATTCCAGCTAGACCACTTAACATAGAAATAGAGACGGGCAATATTAAATGTTTCAAAAGATCAAAAAATTGACCAACTTGAGAAAAGCTTTTGTAGTCAAGTGAATGAAGACCTGATATTGGCAGCCATTGGTTCATTACTCCAGTCCAATACATCAAAAGAAGTGCGAGCCAAAATCCAGGAATAGCAAATGCAACAAAAATAAAAAAGGTAATTGATCGGTCAACAATGGAATTTTGTTTAACGGCAGAAATAGTTCCTAGAATAATCGAAATAGAAAAAATTAAAAAAATACCAATCAGGTTAATGAGCAGTGTGATTGGAAGTGATTCTTGAATTAATCCCTTGATTATATTGCCATTTTTATCTTTAGTTTGCCACAAGACGGGTCTTTGATGAGATGCAAATGAATTACCAAAATCTAAACTAACTATTCTTTTTAACCATAATCCATATTGTACGATGACGGGTTTGTCTAAATTATATAGTTCTCTTAATTTCTGCCTTGATTCTTCAGAGGCTTTTGGATTAAAAGACGCCTCGGATGATGTAATATCGCCTGGTGCTAAATGCATAATAAAAAATGAAATGAGGCTGATGCCAATTAGCATCGGAATCATCCACAAAATTCTTTTAATTAAGTACTTAATCATTTATCTGATAACTCGTTTCTTCTTAGGCTTTTAGGGATATACCAATCATAGCTATTATGATAAATACCTGCTGGTGGCGCAGGTGATTTAATACCTTTTATTCTTTTATTAACTGCAGTCAGTCCATAACCCGCATAAAGGTAAACTATAGGTGAATCTTCCAATAGGTACTTTGAGAACTCGTGATAAATTTTTTCTCTTTTATCTAAATCTAACTCTCTCCTTCCTTCCTCTAAAAGCATATCAACCTTTTTATTTTCATAGCCTACAAAATTAAATTGACCTGGTCCTTGTTGTGAAGAGTGCCAAATATTAAATTGATCTGGGTCTAGTGACAAACTCCAACCTAAAACAACAACATCAAAATTCCCTGTTTTAATAAATCGATTCACAAAGCTGGCCCATTCGATAACTCTAATAGTAACTTTAATTCCAATTTCTTTTAGTCTACGTTGAATTAAAACTGCCGTCATTTCTCTTTGTTTATTTTGATTAGTAATAATCTCAAACTCTAGTATTTTTCCATCTTTAGTTAAGTAATTTTCTGATGACATTTCATATCCAGCTTCCTTGAGCAAATCAAGCGCCTTTTCAGGGTCATAAGCGTATGGCTTAAGAGAAGGATTGTTCCATCTAGTTCCAGGCTTGTAGGGGCTAGATATTGGTTCTCCAAGCCCTAATAAAACACCTTTGATTACCTCTTGTTTATTTATCGCGTAGTTAATTGCCTGCCTAATTTTTTTGTTATTAAAAGGCTTTCTTTTTAGATTAAAACCTAAGTATGTATAACCATTCCCCATTTCCTTATAAAGACTTGTTTTATTTTTAAGCTTTGGTTTGGCTGGAAAAACTCTCTTAAATTGAATTGGATTGATATTCATTAAATCAATATTACCCGCCGAGAGCTCTAAAAACTGTGAGGAGGTGTCTGGGATAATCCTAGAAGTTAATTTATTAATAAATGGAACTCCAAGAATACCATTTTTATTTTTAATAAGATTTACTTGTTGCCCGCTAACCCAATCTCCTAACTTATAATAATTAGATCCAGTTGGATTTCTTGAAAAGAAAGTACTATTAATATCTTCATCTTTTAAAATATGTTTTGGAAGAATTTCCAGGGAAGCCCAAGTATCTAAAGCAGGGGCATAATTATCTTCGTAGGTAACAATAAAAGTGTGTTCATCTGGAATTTCAACTTCACTTACAATTGTGTAGTCAGACCCATAAGGTGTTCTTGTTTTAGGATCAGTTATTAATTTCCAAGTAAAATAAACGTCGGAGCTTGTCAACGGCATTCCGTCTTCCCACTTCAGACCTTTTTTTATGTTAAAGGTAATGGTTTTCTGATCATCTGATATTTCCCAACTTTCAGCTATATCATCAGTAAAATTCAGGTTTTCATCGTACCTAATAAGGGAATTAAAAATTTTACTAGCGATAGCACTTGAAGCACCATCCCCGGCTATCATTGAGATAAGATTGCTCGGTTCGGCAGACATTGCATTAATGAGAGTTCCCCCAGCAGATATTTTATTATCATTATAATCAATAACTTCTGAATTATTATTAGAGCAACTTATTAAGAAAATAAGTGAAAATAATAATGTGTAAAATTGTTTCAAGGTCGCTCTCTTAATAATTTATTGGGGAATATCTATTGTTGTTCCTATGATTATGATATGAGAATCAAGTTCATTAAACTCTTTTAAATCTTCTATTGAGACTTTATATTTTCTTGCGATACCACCAAGGGTGTCTCCTTTAGATACATGGTGTGTGCCAACCGATGTGTAATTATAATCACCCGTGCCTTTGAGAGTGTATTTGCTTTTTAATGCATTGCTTTTTGGGATTAATACCGTACTGTTTTTTCTAAACGTTACCCTACCATTTAGACTGTTAATTCTCTTGAATGTACTAAGGTTAATATCAAATCTTTTTGCTACTTTCATGATCGATTCTTTTCTTTTGGGTTTGTATAAAACCCAATTTGATAAGGGTTCATTATGCTCAGCAAGATTTTTATTGTAAGTCTCAATTTTATATTTAGGCAATAAAATGATGGTGGGCTCCTGTTCTTTTGGAATAAGGGGTCTCTTATGATGGGCATTTAATAATTCAAATTCCTCAGATGATATGTCAGCTAATTTTAAAATAAGATCTATATCCATTTGCTCTGTTAATGTAACTTCCCCAAAATATGGAGCATTTGGTATGTAAGGCACATCTACATTAAATTTTGATGGGTTTTGTATAATATGTTTCATAGCAATTAATTTTGAAACATATTCATCTGTTTCTCTTGGCAAGCTGATTGTATAGTAGTCGGTAGGCCTTTTTCGTCTTTTATTTTTTTTGATTTCTCTTGCAACTTTTCCTTCTCCTGCATTGTAACCGGCGAGTGCAAGTTCCCATGTGCCAAATTGTTTATATAGTTTTTCGAGGTAATTAAGGGATGCATTTGTTGATAAAATGACGTTACTTCTTTCATCTTTCCACCAGTTTTGTTTAAGACCATAGTTTTTTCCAGTTGACGGAATAAATTGCCAAAGACCCACAGCTTTCATGTTTGATCTTGCAATTGGGTTATAAGCACTCTCAATTATTGGCAGTAATGCTATCTCCATTGGCATATTTCTTTTTTTTACTTCCTGAACAACGTAGTAAATATATCTCTTAGTCCTTTCGAACATTCGGTAAGTGTATACAGGGTGTTCGCTGTACCAACGCTCATATTTTTTAACTACCTTCTTTGCCCATTTCTTTTTTGGGTCAGGAATTCCATAGCCCTTGTTTACTACCTTCCAAATATTTTCTGGCTTTTCTTGAATCAGTATTTCTCTTGGGGAGGTTCTAGCTTCGCTGGTACTTTGAGTAATTTCGCTATCTTCAACTTCATCAACATATTCAAAAATTTGTTGTTGTGCATTTACACAGTGGCAATGATCATCAGATGTTTCTGCTTTAAGATTAATTGAGCTACTAAGAAAAATTCCAAAAACAATGAAATGAATATATTTTGTAAACCAACTCATTTTTAAAAATTATCCTTTCTTTGTCTAAGTTCTTTAAATTGCGTTACATCCTTTGATCGAAGGAATGGGTTTGTTTTAAGCTCTTCCCCTAACGTTGAGGGTAAAGTTATATCCTTGCCAATCAAGTTCCTTTTTCTATCGATGAGGTATTGATTATCTTTATCCTGAGTAAGAGCAAATTCAATATTTTTTTTGGTGTATTCATGCGCACAATATACTTTAATTGATGTAGGAAGTTTAGATAATGTCTTCAAGGACGAATGCATTTGTGAATAACTTCCTTCAAATAATTTTCCACAGCCACATCCAAACAATGTATCTCCACAAAATAAATGATCTTGATCTGCAAAAACAACATGATCAAGTGTGTGCCCTGGTGTTGCAATCACTCTAAATTCTATATTAAGCTCATTAATCTTTAGAAGTTCATCATTATTAACAATCGTATAAATAAAATTAAAATTATTCTTTGGACCATAAATTTTTATATTTGGGTAATGGCTAAGTAAATCTTCTATGCCGCCTATATGATCTGCGTGTTTGTGTGTAATTAAGATGCTTTTTAGATTGAGATTTTTCTCTTTAAGGAAATTTAAAACAGGTATTGCGTCCCCAGGATCGACAACAACAACATCTTTGTTCTTCTTTATCATCCATATGTAGTTGTCTGTAAAGGATTTTATTGGTTTTATAGATAAATTAGAATTTTTTGGTAAACTGAATCGCATATATAGTTAAAATTTTACTATAGATTTATGGAATATTTTAAAAATGAATTGGTTTGAAAGTGAATCAGGAAAAAGTCTTGTCGATTTTGAGCAAAAAGTAGTTCAGAGCTATCTTGATCAAAAGTTTGGTTATTACGCTTTGCAGTTGGGTGAACATCAGCAAAATTTAATTAGAAATGCAAAGGTAAAGCATCATATCCTATCAAGAGGCAAAGAAAAAAATATTGATTTAGACGCTGAGTGGTTACCTTTTAATTTTGATTCAATCGATTTGATTTTATGTTTTCATTTGTTTGAAAAGGCGAGTAATCCTCAAAAATTAATGGATGAATTGTTTAGGGTGACAGTTTCAGGTGGTTATGTAATTATTTGTGGTTTCAATCTTTTAAGCTTTGCTGGTTTGAGAAAAACAGTAAAATTTGATAATTACTTTCCTTGGAATGGAAGTTTTTTAAGTATCACTAAAATTCAGAATTTATTAAAACAATCTGGGTTTACATTAAGGGAATCAAAGCTAGAGCATTTTCAACCTTTATTTTTTGATAATAAATCTAATATCAATCAAAAATTAGAAAAAATTGGAAATAGGTGGTTTCCTCTTTTTGGAAATATTTATTTTTTAGTTGCTGAGAAGGTAACTGTCTCTAAAATTCCAAAAAAACAGAAATGGAATAAAATTAAACAAAGGAAAGTGGTTGTAACTAAATCATATGATTAAAATATATACTGATGGAGCATGTAAAGGTAATCCTGGGGTAGGCGGGTGGGGTGCGCTCATTCTTCAGGATGATAAAAACATAGAGTTATTTGGTGGAGAAAATGAGACAACAAATAACCGGATGGAATTAATGGCCGTCATAATGGCGCTCAAGGAGATGTCACCCTCAGAAGAATTGACTATATATACAGACTCTACATATGTTCAAAAGGGCATAAGTGAATGGATTAAAAACTGGAAGCTTAATAACTGGCGCTCTAGCAACAAGAAGCCAGTTAAAAATAAGGATTTATGGATGCAATTAGATGAGGCATCATACGCAAGAAAAATAAATTGGGAATGGGTCAAGGGACACGCAGGCAATGAGGGAAATGAGAAGGCTGATGAGTTAGCTAATAAAGGGGTCATCTCAATGATGGATAAATTATGAGACAAGTTTTTTTAGATACAGAAACAACAGGCCTCGACCCCAACCAAGGCCACAGAATAATTGAAATTGCTGCTGTTGAAATTAATAATCGTCAATTATCTGAAAATCAATTTCATATGTATGTTAATCCAGAGAGAGATATCGATGCAGCTGCCCAAGAAGTTCATGGCATTACTTTAGAATTTTTAAAAGACAAAAGTTTTTTTAAAGATATAGCAGAAGATTTTCTTAGCTTTATCCGAGGAAGTGAGCTTATTATCCATAATGCTCCATTCGATATTGGTTTTCTTAATATGGAGTTAGGGCGAATGGGGCTTTCAAATGTTGAGGATCATATTGAAAAAGTGACTGATTCATTAGTGATGGCAAGAGAGTTAAGGCCTGGACAAAGAAACAACTTGGATGCCTTATGCAGAGCATATAAAGTAGATAACTCAAAGAGGAGTCAGCATGGCGCACTCTTAGATGCCCAATTATTAAGTGAAGTTTATTTGAACATGACAAGGGGGCAAGAGGATATTGCGATTAATTTTTCTCAAGATGAGAAGAAATTAAATTTAGGTAAAGTTAATCAGAATCAATTAAAAGTTGTTCATGCAAATGAGGAAGATATATCCTCTCATGAGGCCTACTTAGAAAAGATACAAACTAAATCATCATGGTAGCTAGGATAAGTATTAGGCTTTAACTTTCTAGTGCATCTGCCCAGTTATTGGGTGTCTCATAGAGCCTTACTTTAATCGGCCTTATGGAATCTCCAAACTCAGCATTAAATGCGCTAGAGAGCAGTTCAAGGGCCGTAACTGCCATATTTTCTGCTGTCGGGACCCTTTCAAGGATTACAGTTTTATGATTTTTAAGTGAATTTAGGAAATCAATTACTTCAAGATCTTTTTCAAAAGCAATAAATGCATGGTCCCATTCGTCAACAATTACTTTTTTAATTAGGTTTTTTGCATCCTTAAAATCCATTACCATTCCAAAATCTGATTCAGAAGTTTCTTCTACAATCTCTCCTTTAACAGTGACCTCAATGGCATATCGATGCCCATGGAGATTCTTACATACACTCTTATGATTTGGAATTCTGTGACCTGCATCAAATTCCATTCTTGTCGTGATTTCCATTATTTGTTCTTATCAATAGCTTGAATTCGAATAGATGCAGGTGGGTGGGAATGATAGAACGCTGAATATAATGGATCTGGCGTTAATGTAGAGGCATTATCACGATACAATTTAATCAAAGATTGTTTTAAATCAGAAGGTTTGGCAAATTCACATGCATATTCATCCGCCTCAAACTCATACTTCCTTTGAAGCCAACTTATTAGGGGGGCGACAAAAAACATGACAAACGGCAATAGAACTAAAGTAAATAGAATTAGAAAGTTGGCATCACTTAAGGACTCAACACCAAGCCCGACATAAAATGCTTGAGTATCTTTTAGACCACTAAAAAAATATAGACTCAAAAAGATTAAAGAAATCTGTATTAACAGCAATTTTTTAACATGATTTCTTTTAAAGTGACCTAGCTCATGAGCTATAACCGCTTCTATTTCTTTAGTGTTTAATTTTTCAAGTAGGGTGTCAAAAAATATAATTCTTTTTGTTTTGCCAAATCCACCAAAAAAAGCATTACCATGGGTACTCCTTAAGGAACCGTTCATCTCAAATAAACCACTAGATTCAAAACCACATTTTTTTAAAAGCTTTTCGATATTTTTCTTTAAATTATTATCCTTGAGGGGTGTATATTTATTAAAGAGTTGTTTAAGAACAGGGGCCAACGCAACTCCTGCAATAGAAAAAACACTTAAGAAAACCCAAAGCCACAACCACCATTGTTTCCCTAGTTCTGAGAGAATCCAAAGCGCTGCTGAGGAAGTAATAAAGATAAGAGGGATCATTACAACAAAAATAGATTTCAATTGGTCAGTAAAAAATAATTTTGGTGTTATTTTATTAAAACCATACTTTCCTTCAATTACGAATGTTTGATATAAAGAAGAAGGTATGTTTATGAGATGAAGTGCAACAAAAATAATAGTAATGATTAGAGCACCATTAAATATTTGATTTTCAAAATATTGACCAACCGTGTTACTTATAAAATTTATACCACCACCTAAAGTTATAAAATATAAAATTATTGCGCCAAAAATAAGCTCAATTGAGTTGAAACTAATTTTTGTTACCGTGTAATCGGCTGCTTTTTTATGATCAGCTAATTTAATAATTTTATTGAACGCAGCTGGTACCCTTTTCTTATTTTTAACAACGAAATTTTTTTGCCTTTGTCCTAAAAAAAGTTCAACAGCTGTTGTAAAGATTAATAAAAAAATAAAAGCAAATTGATAGCTTTCAGCCATAACTTATACTCTATAATAGTAAAAATAGTATTGTGCAGTAAAATTAAGCTAAAAGTAAGAAAGAAATACTAATTCTAAGTATTACATTAAAATTTTAATGGAAATCATGATGAGCAAAAATCATAATAATTTAATTTGGATTGATATGGAAATGAGTGGCCTAAACTCACAGACAGATAAAATCCTTGAGATTGCAATTATTATTACAGATCCTTTTTTAACTATCCTTGAAGAGGGTCCGGTTCTTGTATTAAAGCAAGCAGATGATGTGCTAGCAAAAATGGACGCTTGGAATCAGTCGACTCATGGAAAATCTGGGTTAATTGAAAAAGTTAAAAATTCATCTATTAATGAAGAGGCTGCTACTCATCAATTAATTGAGTTTATTTCTAAGTTTGTAGGAAAAAATAGATCACCAATGTGTGGAAATTCAATTTGCCAAGACAGAAGATTTTTAGCTAATTATATGCCTGATCTTGAATCTTATTTTCATTATAGGAATTTAGATGTGAGTGTTTTTAAGGAGCTAGCTAAGCGATGGAAGCCAGAACTAATTGATGGGTTTAAAAAGGGTGGTAAGCATGAAGCTTTGGCGGATATAAGAGAATCTATTGAGGAATTAAAATACTACAGAGAGCATTTCATAAAAATATAGTCTTATGTTTACTTTTTCAAATTTTATATATGTTGGCTTAGGTGCTGCGATTGGAGCCTGGCTTAGGTGGGTATTAACTTATTATTTTTCGACAGTAGATCCAACCTTACCGCATGGAACACTTGCAGTAAATTTAATTGGCGGTCTGATAATCGGTGTATCTTTCGCTGCAATACAAAGCTCCACAATCGAGGTTTCAGAAGAAGTAAAATTAATTTTAAATGTTGGATTTTTAGGCGCACTTACTACATTTTCAGCTTATTCCATAGAACTACTCAACTTTTTTCTTAAAGGTGAAATAGCCTTAGGAATTTTTTATGCTCTTCTTAATGTAATAGGAGCATTGCTTTTTTGCTTTGTTGGTTGGTATTTATTTAACCTTTTTTTAAGGTAGCCTTACTTTTTCTAGGCTTTGAAGTAGCTTTTGGTTTTGCCACTTTTGTTTGTTTAGTTTCAACCATTACCAATGCTTTTGTTTCTTTCTTATCCGATTTTTGTTTTTGCCAATCAGCTGTCTTTTTAGGAGAAGCTTTTTTAGGCTTTTCTTTTTGTGGTTCAGCAACTGGTTTACTTGATGTTTCTACTAGCTTAAGGCCCACACTATTTAAATCAACCTTTGGTAATTTTTCAGCTTTTTTCTTGGGTTTAGCTGCAGCAGGTTTGTCTGCTAAAACAGGTTTTTCTGAAATCTTACTATCCTTTGGTGAAATTTCCTTTGATGATTTTTCTGAAATTTTGTTATCAGATTTAGTAGTTAAATTATTTGGCATAACATCTTTAGAAGATTTATCTTTATAGTTGGATTTCCTATTACGATTATTCCTTCTATTCCGATTATTTCTTTGGCGATTATCTTGCCTTAAATCTTTAGTATTTTCCTCGTCAGAAATATTTTCTGTTGAAATTTCCTTGTCTATATTTTTAATTTCTTCACTTTCGTTATTTGGAGCAATAAGATCTTTTATAAAACCAAAAATTGATTTGTTCTTTTTGCCCGATTGATTTGGCACTATTTGTTTTACTACAGGTTCTAATTTTTCTTGTTTAGTCCTAGACTTACTGTTGTCTTCAATCTCTTCTTCGAGAGGTTGTTCTACAATTTTGTAACTCGCTTTTCCAACATTTTGAGCCGAGCGCTCAATGTGAAATTTTGGAATTTCAAAATATCTATTGGGTATAACTACAATCTCACACTCTGATTTAGTTTCTATCTCTTTAATATCACTTCTCTTTTCATTTAGAAGAAGGGTGGCTACTTCGATTGGTAATTGAATTGATACACTTTGTAATTTTTCTTTATTACATTCCTGCTCAATTGTTCGTAACATTGATATTGCAGTTGATTGAATGTCTCTTACACGTCCTGTTCCCTCACATCTAGGGCATACTCCACTTATAGATTCTCCAAGACTTGGCCTTAGTCTTTGCCTTGAAATTTCTAGCAAACCAAATCGTGAAATTTTATTTGTTTGAATTCTTGCCTTGTCATGCTTTAATTCATCCCGCATTTTATTTTCGACACTTCTTTGATTTTTTTGATTTTCCATATCAATAAAATCAATCACTATAAGACCACCGATATCTCTAAGTCTTAATTGTTTTGAAATTTCTATTGCAGCCTCAATATTTGTATTGAAGGCAGTACTTTCGATATCTCTTCCTTTTGTTGATCTACTTGAATTGACATCAACTGATACTAGTGCTTCTGTATGATCAATGACAATGGCACCCCCAGAAGGAAGCTGAACCTCTCTTAGAAATGCTGATTCAATTTGGTTTTCAATACCATATTTTGTAAAAAGAGATATTTCTTCATCATAGAACTTAATTCTATCTGCATAATTAGGCATAACATGTGACATAAATTGATGTGCTTGGTCATAAATTGATTGTTTATCAATAATGATTTCTTCAATATCAGTATTAAAGTAATCTCGAATAGCACGTACCACCAAGTTGCTCTCTTGGTAAATTAAAAAGGCACCAGATTGAGCCTCTGCAGCTCCCGCAATTGCAGTCCACAATTGATTTAAGTAATCTAGATCCCATTGAATTTCCTCTACTGAAGCACCAATCCCAGCTGTTCTACCAATAATGCTCATACCTTTTTTTACTTTTACTTGTGAAAGGACTTCTTTAAATTGAACTCGCTCATCCCCTTCAACTCTTCTTGAGATACCTCCGCCATCATTATTATTTGGCATTAACACAATATATCTTCCAGCAAGAGACAAATAGGTTGTTAAGGCTGCACCTTTGTTACCTCTTTCATCTTTACTTACTTGAACGACTAGCTCTTGACCCTCATTTATTACATCTTTAATTGAAATACTTTTTTTTCTAGATTTTTTTGAATATAAATCAGGTGATATTTCCTTGAAAGGGAGAAACCCATGCCTATCAACTCCATAATTGACAAACGCAGCCTCAAGTGAAGGTTCTATTCGGGTGACTACAGCTTTGTATATATTACTTTTTCTTTGTTCTTGATTTCCTCTTTCAAAGTCAAGGTCCTCAAGTTTGTTTTCATTAATTGTTGCAACTCTAAGCTCCTCAGATTGAGTAGCATTAAATAGCATTCTTTTCATTTTAATCTCCAATTTATGTTTGAAGATTTTATATAAAAGAATATAGGCGAAAATATAAATAATGGACTCAAATTCTTTGAGTCATCCAACAATAAACTAATTACTTTTTAAGTTATATATAACATTACTTATAATATTTTTTATTCTAATTAAATCTTTCTACTATATTTTTTTTTAAAATCTTTTTTGTTGTCTGCTTCTTTTATATTTTTTTTAAATAGGTGCGCAGACCAAACCTCGAATTCTTTGTTTATGTATAATTCAGATCATAATAGCATTTTTACACTATTGCATAGCTAATCTATGCTTTAAGTATAAGTTATAATTTAAATGAAAACAAACAATGGATAACTTTATAGAAAAACAGGTAACGTATAAAAATATTGACGAAAGTAGCGTTGACCAAAAAATAGATAATTATTTAATCAAGATTCTTAAGGGTGTACCTAAAGGACATATATACAAACTTTTAAGAACTGGACAGATAAGGGTAAATAAAAAAAGGGTTAAAACTGAGTATAAGCTCTGCCAAGATGACATAGTTCGAATTCCACCAGTAGATTTCAAAGAAAAAATTTCCCCGAAAAATTTAAAAATTGATAAACATACAAAAAATTCAATCACAAACAATATTTTATTTGAGGATGATTTCCTCCTTGTAATCAACAAACCTTTTGGTCTTGCAGTTCATGGAGGTAGTGGCTTAAGTTATGGCGTTATTGAATTACTAAGACAGATTTATTCTAGTGAAAAATTTTTAGAGCTTATTCATCGTCTTGATAAAGAAACTTCCGGGGTGCTATTAGTTGCAAAAAAAAGGGTTGCCTTGGTCGAAATCCAGAAACAGATTAGAGAAAAAAGAATTCACAAAAAATACCAAGTTGGTATCTCAGGTATATGGAAGGAAAAACAGAAGATAGTTGATTTAAATTTACTTAAGATATCAAAGGGTGATGGGCAAAAAGTAATTGTGACTAAAAATAATAAAGAAGTACTTAATTCAAAAGAATCTAGATCTGTTTTTTTCTTAAACAAACATTTCAGAAAATATAGCTTATTGGATGTCAAATTAATTACAGGCCGAACTCATCAGATTAGAGTTCATTTATCTCATTTAGGGTTTCCTGTTTTAGGAGATGATAGGTACGGTAACTTTAAGATAAATAAAGAGTTACAAAAAAATGGATTTAAGAGAATGTTTTTACATGCACTTGAATATGGATTTATTCATCCTAAAAGTAAAGAAAAAGTCTTAATTTCTGCACCTCTTCCAGAAGAGTTATTAAACTTTGTGAATTTAAAATAATCTTAAGCAAAATAGCTATTAAAATAAATATTTTATGAAATCACGATTTGAATTAATTATTTTTGATTGGGATGGGACATTATCCGATTCAGTTGGCCATATAACTGATCTAATGATCCAGTCTTTCATTCTTCATAATATAAAACCACCGACAAGAGGTGAAGTTGCTGATATTCTTGGAATTAAGCTTAGCCAAGCTTTTGATATTCTCTTAAGAGAGAAGGATCAAAGCGCTAGTGAATCAATTTTAAATTCATACATCAACTTATACAATAAAAATTGTAATACACTTAAATTATTTGATGGAGTTGAGTTAGGCATTAAAGAGCTATTTAGATCGGGATATAAAATTGCAATCGCAACAGGGGGCGGAAGAAACTACTTGGATAGTTGCCTTAAGCAAACTTCAATTAAAGATAATATAAGTATTACAAAGACCTCTGATGATTGTTTTTCAAAGCCTCATCCTCAAATGTGTAAAGAAATTATGGATGAATTAATTATTGAGCCGGAAAAAAGTATATTAATTGGAGATTCAATTCATGATTTACAGATGGCAAAAAATGCGGGGATTGCATCTCTTGCAGTTACCTATGGAGCCCATAATAAAGATGCATTATCAGTATATAGTCCAATAGGTTTCGTTGACCATGCAAATCTAATATTTGATTGGATAAGAAGGCATGGATAACTCTGTTATTATTAATAAAAATAATTTTAAAAAATCTGCGGATACAATTTTATTTGATATTCCCTCTGCAGAAAACAAAGAGCAGGGTTTTTTGGTTTGGTTTGACGGTGAATTTAAAGCTTACCTAAATCAATGCAGGCATATGGATGTTTGCCTTGATTGGCAACCAAATGAATTTTTTGATGAGGATAAAAAATTTATTGTTTGCGCAACTCATGGAGCAGTTTACTTGCCATCCACAGGCGAATGTATCTCTGGACCGTGTAAAGGAAAAAGTTTAATTGAACTAAAAGTGTTAGAAAAAAAAAATGAAGTAGTGGTTTTTTTAGATTAGTAAGGATATAAAAAATATGGCTGAAAATAAGAAAGATAATTGGGAACAAAAGACAATTGAAAAGATTGCATCAAATTCACTAATAGAGCAGAGAAGGGCAAGGCGCTGGGGTATATTCTTTAAACTAATCACGCTTTTATATATTGGCATCATTATTTATGGATTTAATTCAATTTCACCTACAGGTATACCTTCAAATGAAAAAATCACCGCCCTTGTGAAGCTTGACGGTGTTATTGGATCAAATCTAGAGGTAAATGCAGATGATGTAATTAAAGGGTTAAAGGAAGCTTACGATCATCAGGGAACAGAGGCTGTTATTTTGTCAATCAATAGCCCTGGTGGAAGCCCTGTTCAATCAGGAATTATAAATGATGAAATTAAAAGATATAAAGTAACTTATCCAGATATTCCAATATACGCAGTGGTAGAGGATATTTGTGCATCTGGTGGCTACTATATAGCCGTAGCTGCAGATCAAATATTTGTAAATAAAGCAAGTATTGTAGGGTCTATAGGGGTTCGCATGGATGGTTTTGGTCTTGAAGAATTAATAAAGAATATTGGTGTGGAGCGTCGTTTGTTAACAGCAGGTAAAAACAAAGGCATGCTAGATCCTTTTCTCCCCATCGTTCCAGAGCAAGAAGAATTTGTTCAAAACCTCTTAAATGAAATTCATGAACAATTTATCGCGGTAGTTAAAGAAGGGAGAGGCGAGCGCCTAGCAAATGATCCTCAAATATTTTCAGGTTTGTTTTGGGATGGTAATTCAGCAATTAAATTAGGTTTAGTAGATAACCTAGGTTCTATTAGGTCGGTTGCTCGTGATATTGTAGGCAATGAAAATATCATTGACTTTACAACTAAAGCCTCGTTTGGAGAAAGACTCGCAGAGAAATTTGGTGCCGGTATTGGGACTTCTTTTAGTAGTACTATTATTAATAAAATAAAAAATAATACTGTTATAAAATAATAGTTTAAGTATTATTATTTATGTAGTTTATTAGATTATTAGTTGATGAATCGAATGTTTCTGAATGCTGTTTTGATTCAAGTTTTGGCAAAACAAGTTTGGCTATTTGTTTTCCATATTCAACACCCCATTGATCAAACGAGTTGATATTCCAAATAATGCCTTGGGTAAATATTTTATGCTCATAAATTGCAATTAGTCTTCCTAAAGATTTAGGAGATAAGGACTCAAATAATATCGAATTTGAGGGCCTATTTCCTTCAAATATACGATGAGAAACTAGATTCTTTAAACTAGGGTTATCCATAATTTCATTTTTCATTTCATTTTCTACATCAGATATACTTTTACCGATCATTAAAGATTGTGTTTGAGCAATAAAATTAGCTTGAAGAATTTTATGATGATCATTTTTGTCATCTGCTAGCTTATAGTTCGAGTGCAAAGGCATAATAAAATCACAAGGAGTAATTTGAGTTCCTTGATGAAGAAGCTGATAGAAAGCATGCTGCCCATTAGTTCCAGCTTCACCCCAAAGAATAGGCCCGGTCTTTTGACATACTTTTTTGTTATCACGCCCAATAAATTTCCCATTGCTTTCCATATCTGCTTGTTGAAGATAAGAGGGTAATTTAGCTAAACAATGATCATATGGTAGAACTGCAAAAGTAGAAAAATTAAAAAAATTGATATACCAAATACCAATAAGTGCCATCATTACAGGAATATTTTCTTCTAAGGGTGCAGATATGAAATGATTATCAGCTTCATAACCTCCCTCAAGAATTTGTTCAAAATTTTCCATTCCAATAAAAATAGCTATCGACAATCCAATTGATGACCACATAGAATATCGACCACCAACCCAATCCCATAAAACAAATACATTTTCAGCATGAATTCCAAAGTCTTCAGCGGCTTTCTCATTACTTGAAATAGCAACAAAGTGATTTTTTATAAACTCATTATTTTTAGCTTTTTTTATAAACCAGTCTCTTGCGGAAAATGCATTAGTCATAGTTTCCTGAGTAGAAAAAGTTTTTGAAGCAACTATAAATAGTGTTGTTTCAGGGTCACATTTTTCAAGAGTTTGTGATAAGTCTGCTGCATCCACATTAGATACAAAATAAGGAGATATGTCCTCAGATCCAAAAGGTCTTAGTGCATCGCAAACCATCGACGGACCAAGGTCTGATCCACCAATTCCAATATTTACAATAGACTTTATTTTTTTTCCGCTAAATCCCTTCCAAACTCCACTCCTTATTTCTTCAGATAACTTTCTAATCTTTGAAAGTTCGTGATTTACTAAGGGCATTACATCTTCACCGTCAACCTTGATAGGTTTATTCGCACGGTTTCTTAAGGCTATATGAAGTGCTGCTCGATTTTCAGTAAAGTTTATTTTTTCACCTGAGAATAAACGACCTCGCCAATCTTGAAGGCCAGCTTTTTCTGCAAGTGCGATGAGTAATTTTTTCGTTTCGTCCGTAATTCGATTTTTAGAAAAATCAAACAAAAAATCATTTAACTGAAGATGATTTTTATCAAACCTTTCAGGGTCGCTCATAAACAAATCTCTCATATGAGAGTTTTTTATATCTTTAAAATGATTTTCTAGTGCGCGCCACTCAGCTGTTTTTGTTATTTCGGCCATATGATATTTTTTTTTTCGATGGGCAGTATTGTACCAAACTTTGCTTAATTTTTATTGCAAGTTTTTATCTGATTGTTCTTTTATAGCCCAATTAATATGTTCTTTAACCATTGGAGAGGTATCTGATAATCTTTTATTAAGTAATAATAAAATCTCTTTTGATTTTTTTGCATTACCTAAGCCTATGGCAATATTTCTTAACCAACGCTCGTAGCCCAATCTGAGAATAGCACTTCCATTAAATAGCGTTTCAAATTTTTCCTTTGATAATTTAAAGCTTTCTATCAATGAAATGGTGTGCAAGTTTTTTCTGATTAAAAAATCATGCTCGTTTGTTACTTTACTATATTTATTCCAGGGGCAAATTAATTGGCAATCATCACAACCATAAATTCGATTACCAATAGCCTTTCTATACTCTAACGGTATAACACCTTTGTGCTCGATTGTTAGGTAAGAGATGCATTTTCTTGCATCAAGCTTATATGGAGCGATAATTGCCTTTGTTGGGCATATATCAATACATGCTTTACATGAACCACAGTGATTACTTAATTTACTATCAGTGGGAAGCGGAAGATTAATAAAAATTTCACCCAAAAAAAACCAAGACCCATGATCTTTATTTATTAACAACGTATGCTTTCCTCGCCAACCCAAGCCTGCTTTTTCTGCTAACTCAACCTCTAAAACAGGGGCGCTATCTGTAAAAACTCTAAACTCAACTGAATGTTCTTTAACCTCAGCTTTTATTTTTTCACTCAGTTTTTTTAATTTGGATCTGATCACCTTATGATAATCTCTTCCTAATGCATACCTTGATATGTAAGCCTTGTCTTTATTCTTTAAAGTTGACCTTGTGTTTCTGTCGTTTGGAAAGTAATCAATTCTTGCACTAATCACTCTTAAAGTGTTTGGGACTAATTTTTTTGGATTAAATTTAAGATCACTATGCCGCTTTAAATAACTCATATCCCCCTGAAAGTTTGATTTTATCCAATCTTGGTAAGGTTTTTTTGCATGTTCTAAATTAATATCAGATATACCAATCTGATCAAATCCTAAGCCCAAACCAATGCTTTTAATTTTTTTTGCAATTCTCTTCATGATTATCTGTTCATTCATAGTTAAAAATAATAAACTAAAAACATGAATAAAGAGATTTCAATTTTTTTAGAAAATGAAAAAAATACATCAGAATTAGGTTTAAAACTATCAAAAATACTCTCCCCAGGATTATTATTTTTTCTTAAAGGAGATTTGGGGGTAGGAAAAACACATCTTGTAAGGTCAATATTTTTTGGCCTGGGCTACAAAGGTAAAGTTAAAAGTCCTTCATACAGTTTGTTTGAACATTACAATATTGGAGCTATGAATTTTAACCATTTTGATTTATATCGATTTCAAACTCCAGAGGAATGGCTTTCTGCAGGATTTAATGAGTATATAAATGAACATGATATAACAATTATAGAGTGGCCAGAAAAAGCTGATGGTATCTTATGTTCTCCTGATATCGAGATTGAAATGATTTACGATAATGAGATTAGTAGAACGGCGTTTATTAGAGCAAAATCAAAAAAGGGTGAGGTAATTTGCAGAGGATTAGTTTGAAACATTGTATTTTATTTATTTTATTATTAATTAGCTCATTTAATAGCTTTTCAGCAAATGAAGTCAAAGAAACTCGCTTATGGCCCGCTCCAGATTACACTAGAATAACGATTGAATCATCTGCCAAAATAAACAATGACCAGATGATGCTAAAGAACCCTGAAAGAATCGTAATTGATTTAAAAGGGATATCTGTGAATAAAGCTTTAAAAGATCTCTCTTCAAAGTTAAAGCAAAATGATCCAAATATTTTAAATATACGTGTTGGGCAGTTCACACCAAAAGTTTCGAGGATAGTTATTGACCTAAAAAAGTCTGCCAGGGTAAAGATTTTCTCACTACCTCCAGTTGCTCCCTATAAAGATAGGTTGGTTATTGATGTTTATCCTGCGTCAAATGATAAATTATCTAACCTCCTAAATAAAATAGAAAAAAAACAAATTGAACAAAAGAAAACACCAGTAATAAAAGAAAAGCCAAAAAAGAAAAAACAAGTTGTCGTTGCAATTGATGCTGGTCATGGAGGAGAAGACCCCGGGGCCATTGGTAAATATGGAACAAAGGAAAAGAAAATCGTACTTCAAATTGCAAAAAAATTAAGTAAATTAATCAATGCTGACCCTAAAATGAAAGCATACTTAGTGAGAGATAGTGATTATTTTATCCCATTGAAGAAAAGAGTTTCTAAAGCGAGAAAGGTTAAAGCAGATATTTTTATTTCTATCCATGCCGATGCTTTTAGGAAAAGAAATGTCAGTGGTTCTTCGGTATTTGCACTTTCAGAAAAGGGGGCCACTAGTGCTTTTGCTAAATTTATTGCCAATAAAGAAAATGAAGCAGATTTGATTGGGGGCGTGAGTATTGATGATAAAGACCCTTTGCTAGCTAAAACTTTATTAGATCTTTCACAATCAGCAACTATTAATGACAGCCTCAAGCTCGCAAACTTTGTTTTAAAAGAAATTAAAAAAGTTAATAACCTTCATAAAAAGTATCCAGAACAAGCAGGATTTGCAGTATTGAAGGCTCCGGATATCCCATCTATTCTGATTGAAGCTGCTTTCTTAAGTAACCCACAAGAGGAAAAGCAACTTAAAACAGCTAAATTTCAAAATAAATTAGCTAAAGCAATTTATCTTGGTACCAAAGAATATATTAAGTCTGGAGTTTCCATTGCCTCAACAAATGATCCTGATAATTAATTAAATGAACAAAAAGATATTTATCATAGGTCCAACTGCTTCAGGCAAAACGGAACTTGCAAAAACCATAAATGATCATTTTAATACCGAAATTATTAGTGTAGATTCAGCACAAATATATCAAGGTATGGATATCGGCTCTGCAAAACCAAGTGTATCTGAATTAAAAAAATATCCACATCATTTAATAAATTTGATAAAACCTACAGAGAATTACTCAGTCAGCAGATTTAAAGAAGATGAATCTAAGGTCTCAAAAGGGATTATTAAAAATAAAAATATACCCATGCTTGTCGGTGGCACGATGCTTTATTTTAATTCTTTAGAGTATCCAATGGATGATATCCCATCCTCATCTGATGATATAAGAAAAAGGGTAGATGAGGAGGTAGAGCAATCTGGCCTAAATAATTTATATAAAAAGTTACAAAAAATAGATCCGGAATCCTCAAAAAAAATTATGCCAAATGATAAACAAAGGCTCACGAGAGCAATGGAGGTTTATTATTTAAGTGGTAAACCAATTTCATCTTTTCATAATAAAAATAAAATACCTCAGTCTGAGTTTAATTTTTTAAAAATAGGCTTAATGCCGAAAGACAGGAATGAGCTTCATAAAAAAATTAAATTAAGAACAGAGAAAATGTTTGAAAAGGGTTTTTTGAATGAGGTTAAGGCCCTGGTAGAAAAATACCCAGATTTAAATAAAAATCATGCATCAATGAGATCTGTTGGGTATAGGCAAATATTTAATACCCTAAATCAAAAAATTAAAATAGAGGAATTAACAGAGATGATTGTAATTGCAACAAGACAGCTAGCTAAAAGGCAATTAACTTGGATGAGAAGTATGAATGGATTACTTCTCTATGATCCATTTGATAAAAAAAAAGACGCCTTAGTGATAAATAAAATAAAGAAATTTCTTGAAAATTAGCCCATTAGATTTATTAATTTTCTTTCAAAGTCTAAAGTGAAATTTTTTGGCTTAAATAAATTACTACTTTCTTTTTGAGCTAAAATCTTTTGCTTCAATCCTGAGAGTTTATCTGGATGTATAGCTAAATCGATTGCCATTTCTTCATATTCAGCAATTGATGAAACAATTAGTTCTGGGCAACCAATTTCAGTAAGAATGCTACCAGCAACTCTACTTGCAAAAGTTTCCCCAGAAAGAGAGATGATAGGACAACCCGCCCATAGCGCATCACTTGCCGAAGTATGTGCATTATATGGGAATGTATCAAGGAATAAATCAATGATTTGGTGTCGCTGGATATGCTCATCAAAATCTACTTTTTTAGCAAAAATAATTCTATCCTCTGTAATCTGAAATTCATCTTTAGCAAATCTGCGAAGGTTAGTTTCACAAGCATTATTTGTGGTTAGAAGCCACAAAATTGAATTTGGAACCTTTTGCAATAATCTCATCCATACTGAAAACATATCTTTTGTAATTTTTAATGATTGTCCAAATGATGCAAAGATAAGTTCACTATTTTTAAATCCATAATCTTTTTTTGTAACATCTCTAAGTGAAGGCCTATTTGCAATATTGGGTTGGTAGCATCCGCTCAAATACATAATATCTTCCGCATAATTACTCTTTTCTGAGTCAGGGATGACATACTTATCCGCCAATAAATAGTCATATAATGGTTTCTTATCAAGCCCACCCATAGTGCCTGGATACCCTAGCCAATTTATATGAAATTTTGCTGGTCTTTGTGCAGCTAAAAATGATCGACTATTTTGTGTATACCCTGTGAGATCAATTAATATATCAACCATCTCCTCTTTCATTAAGCCTATAACTTTCTCATCATTCATTGCTGTTATATTGAAATAAGCATCACTTATTTTTTTAAATTCCTCTAATTGATCTGAGCCATCCTGTAACCCAGAGTAAAAAAGCTTAACTGTAAACTTCTCTCGGTCATGATTTATTAAGACATCTTTTATTAAATAATAAAGAGGGTGTAATCGAAAATCAGAAGAAAGATAACCAATGGTAATTTTTTTTCTGTTATTAAAATCTGACTTCTTAAGTATCTCAATTTTTGATTGTTCTAACCACGCGTTTGCAACATTTAAATGATTTTTATTTAAAATTTCTGGCATTGAAAATAGAGCAAAGGGAGATATTTTTCCATTAATTTTATTTTCAGTCATCTCCTTAATTTTTAAAAACATGCCTTCAATACCATTCCATGAACAAATGCTTTGCTTAAGATGGGTTAGTTGGATGAATGTATGAGTCAAACTTGGATTTATTGAAAGTGCCTTTTCATAAGCATTAATGGCTTCTTCAGTTTTATAGATTCTTTGTAAAGCATTACCTAGATTATTGAAGGTATTAGGGTCTTCATTTAGCTTAATAGATTTTTCGTATACTTTTATTGCCTCATTATATTTATCTTGATGGAATAGGGCGTTCCCAAGATTAAAAAGATATGAGGCATTATGCTCACTATAGCTAATCGCTTCCTCAAATGCGCTAGTAGCCATATCAAACTTTCTCTCACGAAAATAAGCATTACCAATTTTGTTTAAACAAAAACTTAAAGCTTCAATAACATGGCTATTATCTTTTAACGCATAATGGCTTCTTCTAAAAAAACCAGCTGCCTCTTCATAATCTTCGATCGAAGCATATAGGTTGCCAATTTCAATTTGGAGAAATATATTTCTCGAATCTTCCCGCCAAGCTGCTTTATAAAGCTCTATGGCAGCATGTATTTCCCCATTTTTCTCTTTAGCTTGCGCTGCTTTAATTAATTTACTTGTCATATGGTATTTAAAAGCATTTGTTTTCTGAGCCCAATTTTTTTAAACCAACTCCTATATGGGTTTAGATAATTTAAAAAAAATTCATCTTCAGATGATTCAGTCGAATCAATCATTGAGGCCAATGACTTTGAAATAAAGGGAGCAAGCGTATAACCTCGTGATCCATATCCAATATTTATAAAAAGATTAGGGTAGTAACTTAATTCATTGAGTGAATGAGGTTTTTTATTTAGATCATTTGAATTATCAAGTACCTTACCCACAATAGGATTTCGATCATGAGTAACAGCTCTCATACCAACCCAACCCTTAACAATAGATTTATTTTGATCAAAGCGTTCCCCACCTAATTTTTTATAAGTTTTGAGATTTTTTTCAAAATCACTTACTGATAATTCTTTATTTTCATTATCTCTTTCATAAGTCGATCCAAAAATATCTAACCCCTCGACATTAGGAATTAAATATCCTTTATCAGAGATAATTTCTTTGTATTTAGTATTTCCGTTACTGGGAAGCCAATTAATTTGGCCTCTATTTTTTTTAAGATATATATCTTTAAATAAATCAATCTTATTAATTGAAAATGAATTGCAAAATATAAGGTTTGAGGCATTGTAATTATTTGAATTTTGACAACTGATAATCCATTGAGCTTTTTTTTGACCAATTTTAACAACACTTGATTTCGGAATAAATTTTATATTCTTATGTTTAATGAGAGTTGAGCAGAGCTTTTTTGGTGAAACCCAACCACCATATTTAAAATAGATACCAGCTTTATCATCAATACGATATTTTTTTTTAATAATTTCTTTTTGTAAGTATTTAAAAGCAGATTTTTCAATATCAAGGGAAGCAACTTTTTCTATTAGTTTTTCTGACTCATTTTCTTCATAAAGTTTTACAACTCCATCCATAAGAGAGTCCTTTTTTGAGAAATTAAAGTCCTTTATAAGTTGGTATGAGAATTTAGAGGCTTTGGTCATTAGAGCGTTATAACTTGTATTGTTTAACATAAAATGAGGTGACACCTCAACAGCTTTATTGAAAAAAATTTCTATCTCATCATGATTATTATCATCTAACAACGTTACCTGATAATCTCTCTTAGCTAATTGAAAAGCTAGACTAGAGCCCGCAATGCCTGCTCCCACGATTAGAGCTGTTTTATTGTCAATACTCATAAAGAATTTCTATAGCCTGGCTTAGTAATATGTAGGTGAACATCGCTAATAACCTTCTCTTCAAAGCCTCCCTCACAGTAGGCAAAATAAAATAGCCACATTCTTAAAAATTCATCATCAAATCCTAATTTTTGAATTTTTTGTTTATTTTTTATAAAGTTTTTTCTCCAATCTGCAAGTGTTCTTGCGTAATGACACCCAATATCTCTTATCTCATTGATTACTAAATCAGTTGAGTTTGTGAGGCTATTTTGGATTGCAGTAAGGGAAGGAATGCAGCTTCCTGGAAAAATATATTTTTGAATAAAATCAACTGATTTAATTGAATGTGAATATCTTTGGTCTTTGATAGTAATTGCTTGTATTAATGCATCACCTTCTTTTTTGAGCAGCCGACTGATTACTTTGAAATATTCATCATAAAATTGGTGGCCCACAGCTTCAATCATTTCAATTGAAACAAGCTTGTCGTATTTCCCATTAAGTAATCGATAATCTTTTAGTAAAACCTTTATTTGTTTACTAAGGCCCATAGCCTTAATTTTATTTTTTGTATAATTATATTGCTCAATGGATATCGTAGTGGTTGTTACTTTACAGCCATAATTTTTCGCGGCATATATCGCAAAGCCACCCCATCCCGAACCTATTTCAATAACATGGTCAGATTTACTAAGGTGAAGTTTTTTACATATAACATCCAACTTATGCGCTGCAGCATTTTCTAAAGTTGTACTTTTTGTTTTATATATTGCTGATGAATACATCATCCTTTTATCTAAAAATAATTTAAAAAAATTATTACTCAAGTCGTAATGGCGGGATATGTTTTTTTTACTGCCTTTGACTGTATTTTCATTTAATTTATGAATAACTTTTAAGATAGGCTGAAAGAGAAAACTAAAAAAGTTTTCAAGCTTATCTTGGGCCTCAGTATTCCGTGCTAAAACTCGGATAACTTTTGTCAGGTTTGGGCTGCTCCATTCTCTTCTGATAAAAGATTCACTTGCCCCAATAGACCCACCAAAAAAAATACTTTTATAAAAGTTGGGATTTAAGACAATAATTTTTGCTGTGAGCAGTTTGGGGTTACCATACCTCTTTATTGATTCACCGTCCTCTATGATTACATGCGCATCATCAATTTGACTGAGTTTTTGATGAATGACTTTTTTATAAAATTGATTCATATTATGGATGAGGATAAAACTTTACTTTTTTAAAATATAATATTAATGCATTCCAATAAATACTGATAATCGCTTTTAAGCTCATCGGAAATGATAGAAATAAAAGCTTATTTAATGCATAAGTGCTCCATGCTTGATTGGTTAATCTCAATGAAGCATTGAAATATTTTTTTTGGTCTTTGAAGCATTCCATTGATACAAATAAAAAATCTTTGGGCTCAGTAAACCTCCAATTATATTCAAGATCCATCGGAAGAAAAGGAGAGACGTGAAAGGCTTTTTTAAATACAAAGTTTTTTGTGCCTCCCCTTATTTTCTTACAGTCATGAACATATGCGTGAGTTTCCTCCCATGGGGTATTTGTTATGTGTGAAACGATTGTTATTAGTTTTTTATTGTTATCGAAACAGTAATAAAAACTAACTGGATTAAAGCAGTAACCAAAAAATCTGATGGTGGTAAGAAGGAAGATTTTTCCATTCACTTTATAATTAAGTTTTTTTGAAACTAATTTAACAATCTCATCTTTAAGGGGTTTAGCTGGATCTCCAAAAAAATCTTTTCTATAGAATGCTGCTACATTAAATTTTTCGTAACTCCAAAAAAAATTTTTGCTAAAAGCACTTTCAATATCATCAATGTCAAGAAATAACATTGACGTTTTATAGGTAAAGGAGTGATGGGCGTCCTTTATTCTTGAATGAGAAATAGTCCCTTTATATATTGAATGCATTTGATTACTTTATAATTCCTTCAAAAATTTTGACTGCTTCGTAGGCGCTTTTAACACCATCCTCATGAAAACCTTTCCCCCAATATGCACCTGCATAAAAAGATCGATTTTTACCTGAAATCTTTTTATTATTTTTTTGAGCAAAAATACTTTCTTTAGAAAATTTTGGATGCCCATATTCTAATTTTTTTATTATTTTTTCTTTTGGTATAGGATTTTTTGGATTTAAGGTCACTAAAAGATCATCTTTGGACTTAATATTTTGTAGAATATTCATGTTGTAAGTAAGTGTAACGGGTGATTCTTTTTGGCTATCTATATTGTAATTCCATGCAGCCCAAGATAATTTATTTTTAGGCATCACAGTGCTATCGGTATGAAGAATGACATTGTTTTGTTGATAGGGTAAGGCTTTAAGAATTTCAACCTCATTGGTTGTTGGTTTTTCTAGAATTTCAAGCACCTCATTGCTATGGCAAGCAAAAAAAACGTAATCATATTTCTCTTTAGATTGATTATCTTCAATCTCAATATAATCTTTATTTCTCACTACACTTTTTATTTTACTATTCAATCTAATATTATTTTTAAAGTAACTAGTTAATTTTTTAACATATTCTTGAGAACCACCTTTTATTGTGAGCCATTGGGGACGATCATTTATAGAAAGCATGCCGTGATTTTTAAAGAAAGATATAAAAAAATGTGCAGGAAAATTTAGAATCGTTTTGATATCTGATGACCAGATAGCTGCCCCCATCGGGAGAATATAATTATCACAAAAATACTCAGAATAATTATTTTTTTTAAGATATTGATTAAGAAGAATAGTTTTTGATTTAAGTTTAATGGCCTCTTTATTAAACCTTAAAATTTCAAAAATCATCCTTATAAATTTAAAATTTAAAATGTTCTTTCTTTGAGAAAATAGGCTATTGAGTGATGTTCCATTGTATTCAAAATTGTTCTTTTTTGAAAAAACGCTAAAGCTCATATTACTATTTTCATACTTTACTCCAAGGTTATCGAGTAATGAGGTAAATAAGGGATACGTTTTTTTGTTAAATACGATAAATCCTGTGTCAACATTTATCTTTCTATTGTTAATTACTATACTGTGCGTATGAGAATGGCCGCCTATGCGCTTTTCTTTTTCATATAAAGTTACATCATGATTTTTATTTAAAAGGTAGGCAAGGGTGTTTCCTGAGATCCCTGAGCCAATGACTGCGACCTTCATAGATTAAGGGGAGGGTTTTTGATTAATCTTATTAGATTCGCGCAAAACAGGAGAAATTTTTCTTATATCCCATATCAAACCTAAGAAAGACATAAATTTTAAGAGGTAGTAGGTAATATCAATTTCCCACCAATAAAATCCTTGATTAGCTGATCCAGGGAAATGGTGGTGGTTGTTATGCCAACCCTCTCCAAATGTGAGAAGGGCGATCAGCATATTATTTTTACTAGAATCTTTCGTTTTATATCTTTTTTTCCCCCAAATATGAGCTACTGAATTTACTAAAAATGTGGTGTGATAAAGCAATACAGTGGAAAGAATAAATCCCCAAACAACAAGTTGCCATCCATTTGTCATCAATTGCGGAAAATTTGTACCTAAATACTGTCCGAAAAAGAACAGACCTATACAAGTAATGATTGGAATTAGAATATCAAACCTATCAATGAGTCTTAGTTCAGGGAATCTAATCAATTCTTTTACAAGTTTTTGGTGTGTCATAAAGTTTGCTTTAGATAAAAACCAACCGACGTGACTCCAAAAAAAACCATGTGATTTAGGTGAATGTTTATCATGTTCAGTATCCGAATGGACGTGATGTCCGCGATGATGTGCAGCCCACCAAATAGGACCTCTTTGTACCGCCGAGGCTCCAATAACAGCGAAAATAAATTGTACTATTCGACTTGTCTTGAAAGCTTTATGGGAAAAATAACGATGGTAGAATCCGGTGATGGCAAACATTCTGAGACCATACATTGCGACGAATACAAAAAAAGCTGTGTAACTAAAACCTACAAAAAAAACTGTAAAAATTGCTAAATGGATCAATATGAATGGTATTACCCTGAGCCAATCGACCTCATACTCTCCAAAATTTATTTTTTGGTATTTATTTTCAACGATTCTGTTATCAATTAGACCTAGAAAGTATTTTATGAGCCTCATTCTTGTTCTATTTCTCTATAATCATCTAAGTTATAACCCATTTGCTCTATCATCTCTCTAAATTTAATCATTTCGTCATGAGGCAAACTTTTTGTTCTGGACATCAACCAAACATAGTCAAGTTTATCTCTGGCAACTATAGTCACCTGGTAGTCATTATCAAGGTAAGCAATTTTATACTGCGCTTTAATTGGCCATATAAATTGCATTCCCCATTCAGCATTATTTGTATCAGGAATCACAAAACCTTTCGGATGATAAGTTTTAACTGGCCCATTGACTGACCCTTCGTTAAAAGTGAATGTCGTAGAGATTGATCCGTCTTCATTCAGTTTATATGATTCGATTGCGTTAAAGGCATTTTTTTCTACATAGGACGGAATGTGTGCGAGCACATACCAATCGCCCATAAATTTATCGATATCCACATAATCGACTGTTTTAATCTGAGTTGATTTCATTGCACATCCGCTTAAGATAAAAATTAAAAAAAATTGTTTAATAATAGTCATTTATAAAATTTATTTAAAGTTAAATATTAATTTAGAATCTTACTTTTTCTTAAACCAAGGGAAAAACATCGAGGTATCTTGTATGTATTTTTCATACCCTGGTCTTCTACTGACGATTGTGCTTTCTAATAGTTCCGCACCGGATACCTTAAATAATAGCAGACTCATAAGTAAAGGAGATAAAATAGTAAAAGAATATAGTCCATTAAATGAAATTAGATAAATACCCCACCAAACCAAAAATTCACCAAAATAATTGGGGTGTCTCGAGTGATACCATAATCCTTGATCCATAACTTGGTTTTTATTGTTTTTGAGAAATCTTGAAAGTTGCCAATCAGCAATCGCTTCATAAGCTAAACCAAAAAAGGCAATTGAAATCCCGATAATGGATATAGGGTTGATCGATAAATTATCCGTATAGATTGGAATAATTGATATCATCAGGACTGATGCCATCATCGCTTGTAACCAGAAAATTATATAAAGGCTTTTATATTTAAAAAAAGGCTCATTATTTTGTCTAATCACCTGATATCTTTTATCTTCTTGCTTTCCCCAATTTCTTTTAGTCAGATATAGAAATAGTCTCAATGACCATAAAATTATAAAAAATGAAAAAATTAATTCTATTGAGTTTAAAGGAAATTTTTGAATACAAACCACTGATCCTAATAGTGGGAAAAGAGCCCACATACTATCAACATGAGTCACATTTTTTAAATACAGACTTAGTGCCCATCCAACTAGGCCGAATGCAAGAAAATACATAACAATCGTAATATATGTATCAAGCATTTTTATTCAACTTGTTTGCGATAATTAATAATATAGGTGTAATTACCGCCCAACCTATACTTAGAGAAATAATCGAATTTGTACTTAATAAAGAGATTGCACCTAATTTCTCACCAGCAATATAGGCCAATGGACCACCTAAAGCTCCAAAGAGGATGGACAAATATATTTTTTGACTGAGCCAAGCTAAGCTATGATTAAGAGTCATTGCAAAAATCATCCACAACATTACGATCCAAATTGGCGTAAGTGGGTAGGGGAGTCCCGGATCGTTATATAAAATTAAGTTAAAATTTAGAAGTGCCCCATCAAACAAAAGCCCGAATATACCTGCAATTACAATAAGTTTTAATTCTAATAATCTATTTTTTATGAGTGCAAAATGTATAAGTAATATCACTAAAGAAATCGCGAGGGCAGGATAAGTTTGATCATACGCTGCCCCTAATACACAGATAAACCATGCGGCTTGAAAAAGAATGAAATTTGTTATCTTAAATATCATTTTTTGAATAAATAATGACCAACACGCCATTCGGCTCCATTTTTAAATCCCCATAATTCTGCACAAGCCATAAAGAAGATTCTCCATCTTTGAAACCACATTTCACCCGCTTTTTCACCATAAGTTGTTTTTAAAACTGGCAATACTTTAGCTTCATTCTTATCAAGGTTTGCTAGCCATGCATTTGCTGTTTTTTCATAATGTATACCAGGCCAATCCCACTGATTAATCAGTTTCAAGTTTTCTTGAAAATAAAGGGGTAAGTCCTTAGATGGCATCATGCCACCAGAGAAAAAATATTGGCTCATCCAATCATCATCGCCTTCAACTTCAAAAAGGTAAGGCTGCGATTGATGCACAAATATATGCATGAAGAACATCCCTTTCGGTTTGAGCCAAGTTGAGATATTTTTAAAGAGTTGCTTATGATTTCTCATATGTTCAATCATCTCAACTGAAACAACCCTGTCGAATTTATCTTTTGTAGAAAATTGATTCATATCTTCGGTAATTACTTTTATATTTTTTAACTTTCTTTTCTTTGCCTCATTAAGAATATATGATTTTTGAGATTTTGAATTTGAGACAGCAGTGATTTTACTTTTAGGGAAGTTTTTAGCCATCCAAAGCGTTAACGATCCCCACCCACACCCGAGCTCTAGAATTGTTTGGCCATTTTCAAGGCATGCATGATCTGAGGTTAATTTAAGAGATAAGCTCTCCGACTGGTTAAGGTTGTTCGTTTTTTCATCCCAGTAGCAAGAGCTATATTTTTTCTGCCTTCCTAGACAATAATCATAGAACTTTGAGGGCACTTCATAGTGCTGCTCATTGGCTAATTCAGGAACAAGTGCAATAGGGGAATTATTCATTTCCTTAACAAAGCCCATTTTTTTTTGATGGTTCTTTTCAATATCTTTATCGACGAGCGAAGCTATTCTTTTTTTCAAAAGTTGCCTAATGCCAAACCTGATAAGAAAATCAGGAAGCAGACGGCTTTCAGATATTTTGATTAGTTTTTTAATCATATTAATATTTCTTATGACAATAAATTATGAGTTTAGTTAAATTTTTAACTATTTTTAAAAATGGTAAGTT
>JABBAU010000058.1 GCA_018607785.1 Methylobacillus sp. | reverse complement strand
TCGCAACAAATAAACCAGTCACAATGGTTCCCATGAGTAAGCCACCTAGAGCTTGTGGCCCTAAATAAATACCTACGACAACTGGAACGGCAACCGGAAGAATTGAAGGAATAACCATTTCTTTAATTGCTGAGGCGGTTAATAAATCAACGGCTTTCGCATAATCTGGCTTTCCTTTACCCGTCATAATGCCTTTAATGGTTTTAAATTGACGTCTCACTTCTTCAACCACCGATGCGGCTGCTCGCCCAACGGCTTCCATCGCCATTGCTGCAAATAAGAAAGGAATCAAACCACCAATGAATAGACCAATAATCACCATCGGCTCACTTAGGTCAAAGTTTGTCACGATGTTGTAGTGTTCAAGTTTGTGTGTGTAATCAGCAAAAAGAACTAAAGCAGCCAATCCTGCTGAACCAATTGCATAACCTTTTGTGACCGCTTTTGTAGTGTTACCCACCGCATCTAAGGGGTCCGTAATGTCACGCACTTTTTGTGGAAGACCTGCCATTTCAGCAATACCACCCGCATTGTCTGTAATAGGACCGTATGCATCGAGTGCCACGATAATACCCGCCATACTCAACATCGATGTCGCTGCAATCGCAACACCATATAACCCAGCTAGTTCATAAGAAGTAAAGATAGCCGCACAAACTGAAAGCACTGGTAATGCAGTTGATTTCATTGAAATACCAATACCCGCGATAATATTTGTTGCATGGCCAGTTTCAGATGCTTTAGCTACGTGCTGAACGGGTTTAAATTGTGTACCAGTGTAGTATTCAGTAATAAATACAAGCAATGCAGTTAAAACTAAACCCACCACCGCTGAACCAAATAAAGCAGTTGCTGAAAAAGTTTGGTCATCAATTTGAATACCTTCAGGGAACATTTGAACGCTGACGTAATAAAATGCAATCGCTGAAAGAATACCAGCAACCGCTAGACCACGATAAAGGGCTGGCATCACATTAGTCATTTTATTATTAGCCTTCACAAACATACAACCAATAATAGATGCAATAATTGAAACTGCACCCAACATTAATGGATAAAGAACACCGTTGATGTCAGAAACCATAAGCGCACCTAATACCATCGTCGCAATAATTGTGACTGCATATGTCTCAAATAAGTCAGCTGCCATACCCGCACAATCACCGACGTTATCACCCACGTTATCTGCAATCACCGCTGGGTTTCTTGGGTCGTCTTCTGGAATACCTGCTTCAACTTTACCCACTAAGTCAGCGCCGACATCAGCTCCTTTAGTGAAGATACCACCACCCAAACGTGCAAAAATAGAAATAAGTGATGATCCAAAAGCTAAACCAATCAGAGGATTTAATGCTTCAGTTGTTGTGAGTGTCTCGCCACCTAAGTAAAGATAAAAACCTGCCACACCTAATAAGCCCAAACCGACAACTAACATACCTGTAATCGCACCACCCTTGAAAGCAACATCAAACGCTTGAGGTAAACCTTTAGTTGCTGCTTGCGCAGTTCTCACATTTGCTCGAACAGAAACATTCATGCCAATAAAGCCGCATAAACCAGATAGAACAGCGCCGATCACAAAACCAATGGCAGTATTACAATCAATAAAATAATAAATAAGCACTGCTAAAATAATTCCAACTAGAGCAATAGTTTTATATTGTCTTGTTAAGTAAGCGGCTGCTCCATCTTGAATAGCACCGGCAATCGCTTTCATCTTTGAATTGCCTGCAGGTAGATTAATGATCCATCTGGACATAACCAAACCATAAATCACAGCTAAAATGGCTGCACCTATAGCTATATGAATTACTGGGTAATCGACTAATGACATATTTCCTCCATGAGTTTTTAAAATTCAAATCTTCTATAAGACTTGAAAAAAATAATGCGTAATTATAACTGTTTTGAGATAAGGTTCAATCAAAAATTGAATTAAAAATGTAGGTATAAAAAATGCAAACCCACTTAATTTAAAAGCATCATAATTCCAATTATTATTAGCAATAGGCTAAACAATCTTTTAATCACTAGGTCATCTAATTGTAAAAGCCAACCCGCAGATAATTTGATAAATATAAGGCTAGGAAGTGTTAAAAATAAAATAGCAGGGGTGTAAATAAATCCAAAGGTAATATTGTTTTGAAATCCTGAATGAAGTGAACCTATATAAATAGCAATGGATGCACCGAGACCTATAAAAAAACCTAAAACACTAGCTGTTCCAATTGCAAGTTTGGGTGGAATATTCTTTTTGATGAGAAAGGGAACAAATAGTGTTGCACCACCAATTCCAACAACACCAGAGATTATTGAAAAAAGAAAAGCGATTATATTTGATTGCCATCGATTAGGAAGGGTACTTTTTTTTAAAATAACTTGATGCTTAAATAATTTATAAGCAATAAAGAATGTATATAAAATAAAAAAATATTTTAAAAAGTCCCCTGGGATATTTTTAATAAAGAATCCAATCAAAAGAGAACCTACAGCTAATCCCGGTATAAATTTTTTTACAATTTCATAATTCACATTGTTATTCTTAGTATGTGCATATGCCGCCATTGCACCTGTTATGACCATTGAGGCTAGCGAGGTACTTATCCCAATTACGATTGCTTGTTCAAGGGGTAGGTTGGAAAAATAAGTCAGGCAGTAGGTTACAACGGGGACAATCATCAATCCACCCCCTAATCCAAATAGCCCAGCTGCAATTCCGATGAAAATACCTGAAAAAATAAAAATGATGACTTCTAACATTTATTTAATTACTTTTTGGTTTTAAATAAGCCATTAATAATATTTTTTAGTGGTGAGTCACTCATATTTTCTTTTAATTCTTGGAGAGTTTGATTTGCTGTTGATGGAATTTTTTTTATGTTTCTTTTTGGATTTTTTGGATGAAGAATAGAAACATTAATTTTAATCTTTTCGATTTTATTTTCGAGCCGGCTGCTGCCATTTATTTTTTCTATGATCTCTGAACTGACTAGTTTTAGTTGAGAGGCGACTGCACTATTTTCTGCCTCAATTAATAACGTATGGTTGAGTATATTTTTTGCAAAAATTTTTTCTTTAAATTTTTTACTTACGTTACTTAAAAGAATTTTTTGTAACAAATCATGTTCTTTCTTCTTTGCAGTAAAATCAGAAAAATTTTGACCATGTAACAACTTTTTTATACGTTCCATACTATAATGCTACATTATTTTAAGTAATAGAAATAAATTACAAACATAGATGAAAATATTATTCCTTAATAAGGATGCTAAGAAACCCAAAAGTTTAAGTTTTTATTCGTTGTGTGTGTTGATAACGATAATATTTGCTGTGGGTTTTGCATCTGCGTACACCTTATTTATATTTCAACAAAAAGAGGAAACTCTGAGCCTTAACTTGATGTCTGAAGTTAACCTCAACAGTGAGCTTTCAAAGCAAGAACTAGAGCTTTATATTAGCCAGATTGGAGAGTTGAATGCACGCATAATGCAGCTTGATGTGCAATCCGAGCGAATTCAAGAAATAATGAGAAGTCAAATTTTGGGGAAAGATAAATTACCCTCGCTAAAAGAAAAAAAGGATAAAAAAGATAAAAATGTGGGAGGGCCTTTCATAAATGATAATTTGAGTTTGGGTGATATTCATAAAACCTTAGCCCATTTACTTGAAAAAGTAGGTAAAAGAGAGATTTATTACAATAAAAAAGAAGCAATGCTTTTAAAACATTCAGTGCTTAAAGAAACGTTACCGACACTCTATCCGGTTTCAGTTCCATATACATCATCCAGTTTTGGTTGGAGGCGTGACCCTTTTTTAGGCATACGAGCTTTTCATTCTGGCTTGGATTTCAGCGCTGCCCATGGAGAAGAAATTAAAGCAACGGGTGCTGGAATAGTAACGATGGTGGCTAAGGGTAAGAATTATGGAAATTTTTTGAAGATTAAACATGGCGATGGCCTTGAGACAAGGTATGCACATTGCTCAAAAATTTTAGTAAAAAAGGGTGATATCATCGAAAAAAATCAGGTGATTGCCCTGGTCGGAAATACAGGGCGTTCAACTGGCCCTCACTTGCATTATGAGATTAGGTTGAATGGGAGAGCACTTGACCCTAGGCAGTATTTAAAAAAATAAAATAAGATAATTATGTTAAAAAATTTATTAGGCAGTATCTTCGGGACGCGTAACGATCGATTAATTAGTAACTATAAAAAATTAGTTACAAAAATTAATGCACTTGAAGATGAAGTAAAAAAATTAAAAGATTCTGACTTCAAGGTTAAGACAGAAGAATTTAAAGAGCGTATTAAAAAAGGAGAGTCCTTAGATAGCATGCTCGTTGAAGTATTCGCCCATGTAAGAGAAGCAGGAGTAAGGTCATTGGGTATGCGCCATTTTGATGAACAATTAATCGGCGGCATGGTTTTAAATGACAACAAAATATCAGAAATGCGAACAGGTGAAGGAAAAACACTTGTTGCGACACTGCCTGTCTATCTGAATGCTTTAAAGGGTAAAGGGGTGCATGTTGTAACAGTCAATGATTACCTAGCGAAACGTGATGCGGAGTGGATGGGTAAGCTTTATAACTTCCTTGGGCTTACAGTCGGAGTCAATCTCTCAAGGATAGCGCCTGAAGAAAAGAAAAAAGCTTATCAGTCAGATATTACATATGGTACGAATAATGAGTTTGGCTTTGATTACTTGCGCGATAACATGGTGTATGCGTCCTCTGAACGCGTCCAAAGACCCCTAAATTTTGCTGTCGTTGATGAAGTAGATTCAATTTTAATTGATGAGGCAAGAACGCCCTTAATTATTTCAGGACAAGCAGAAGATAATATAGATTTATATAAAAAAATTGATGCTATTATCCCCCAGTTAAAAAAACAAGATAAGCCTGAAAGTAAAGGTGATTTTTGGCTAGATGAAAAATCAAATCAAGCTGTCTTATCAGATGATGGGCATATCAATATTGAAAAAATACTCGTCAAGGCTGGCATATTAGAAAAAGATTCGAATTTATATGATGCGGCTAACATAAATTTACTTCACCATATCAATTCATCCCTAAGG
This sequence comes from Methylobacillus sp., assembly GCA_018607785.1. Taxonomy (GTDB): domain Bacteria; phylum Pseudomonadota; class Gammaproteobacteria; order Burkholderiales; family Methylophilaceae; genus BACL14. Next base: position 9,152 of record JABBAU010000058.1, on the reverse strand, counting down.
GCACATTATTTATTTATTAAAGATAAAGATTATGTTGTCTCTGATGGAGCGGTAACAATTGTAGATGAATTTACAGGTAGGATGATGCCAGGTAGAAGATGGGGAGATGGGCTTCATCAAGCAATAGAAGCAAAAGAAAATGTAGCCATTCAAAAGGAAAATCAAACACTGGCAGGAATTACCTTTCAAAATTATTTTAGGATGTATGAAAAACTCTGCGGTATGACAGGAACAGCAGATACTGAAGCTGAAGAATTTAATTCTATCTATGGCCTTGAGACGGTTGTTATCCCCCCACACTTACCAACCATAAGAAAAGATAAAATTGATAAAATTTATCGTACTTCCGAAGAGAGATATTTAGCAGTTTTGCAAGATATCAAGGAATGTGCTGCGAAATCTCAGCCGGTTTTAGTAGGAACAACATCCATTGAAAATTCAGAGTTGATTTCAAAATTACTAAATAAATCAAAATTAAAACATCAAGTTCTTAATGCTAAGCAACATGAAAAAGAGGCTAATATCATTGTTCAAGCAGGACAACCTGGAATGATAACAATTGCAACAAATATGGCTGGACGAGGTACTGATATTGTTTTAGGTGGAAATATCGAACCTGAGATTGAGAAAATACAAAACAATAGTAAGCTCAATAAGGCGCAGCAAGATAAGAAAATTAATGAAATTAAGACTTCTTGGAACGCTATCCATAAACAAGTATTAGAGGCAGGTGGATTACACATTATTGGGACAGAGCGCCATGAATCTAGAAGGGTAGACAACCAACTCAGAGGAAGATCTGGTAGGCAGGGTGATCCTGGATCTAGTTCTTTTTATTTATCATTAGAAGATTCGCTCTTAAGAATATTTGCATCTGATCGAGTCGCCTCCATCATGGAGAAATTAAAAATGCCAAAAGGTGAGGCAATCGAACATCCATGGGTAAATAAATCAATTGAAGGTGCCCAAAGAAAAGTTGAAGCAAGAAATTTTGATATTCGTAAACAGTTACTTGAATTTGATGATGTACCAAGCAATCAAAGAAAAGTAATCTATGAACAAAGAAATGACATTCTTGATAGTACTAGCATGAAAGATACAGTTTTAAGAATTAGAGAAGATGTTATTACGCAAACAATTTATGACTATATGCCTCTTGAAAGCATTGAAGAGCAATGGGATTTACCTGCATTAGAAAGTAAACTTCAGGGCGAATATAATTTAAAAGTTGATATCAAAGGATGGTTTAAAAAAGAACCAAATTTAGCTATTGAGAAGGTAGTCGAGAGAGTAAATGAGACAGCCAATAAAATTTATGCAGAAAAAGAAAAGTTAGCGGGGCCTGAGGCGCTTCATCACTTTGAAAGATCTGCAATGCTACAAATCATTGATCATCAGTGGAGATCACACCTATCAAGTTTAGATCAACTTAGACAAGGTATTGGCTTGAGAGCTTATGGACAAAAAGATCCAAAGCAAGAATTTAAAAAAGAGGCATTTGCATTGTTTGAAGCTTTGCTTGAGTCGATAAAATACGAAACAACGCGTGTTTTAATGCTTGTGCAAGTAAAAAATGAAAAAGATGCATCCGCAATTGACCAAAAAAATTCTGAACAAGTCAAAAATGCGCAAGTAAAAGAAGAAGAAAATAATCAGCCAGCAAAAAAAGTTGGAAGAAATGAGCCTTGCCCATGTGGTAGTGGAAAAAAATACAAACATTGTTGTGGAGCGCTGAACTAATGAGTGATGACAATCAATTCAGTACGCCATGTATTGGTGTGTGCCAGTATGATAATGAGGACATATGTAAGGGCTGTTTTAGAACTTTGGATGAAATTTCAAATTGGGCACTGATGACGGAAAAACAAAGGCAAGAAATTATGCAAGAATTAAACCAAAGAGCAGAGTCCTTATTTTAAAGCAGTTTCTTTTTGTATTCACATAAATTATTTATTACACATTCACTACATTGAGGCTTAATAGCTTTACAAACATATCTTCCATGCAGTATTAAAAGATGGTGTGCATCATTTAAAAATTCATTTGGTATTAGTTTGGTGAGTCTCTTTTCTACAGTTAATGGTGTTTTAGCCGGTGCGATGTTTATTCTGTTAGCCAATCTAAAAATATGCGTATCGACGGCAATGACAGGTTTTTTAAATAAGGTATTCAAAATAACATTCGCCGTTTTTCTTCCTACACCAGGAAGGCTCTCGAGTTCTTCTCTAGTTGAAGGAACTTCTCCATTGAATTTTTCAAGCAAAATTGAGCTTGTTGCTTTAATATTTTTTGCTTTATTTTTGTAAAGACCGATAGCATTAATTAACTTCTCGATTTTATCAACTTTTAAATTACTTAATAACAGTGGGGTATTTGCAATATTAAATAATTTTTTTGTGACCTTATTCACTGCAATATCAGTTGTTTGTGCAGATAGGATGACTGAGATTAATAACTCAAATGAAGAGTGATAGATTAATTCTGTTGTTGGGTTAGGAGTATTTTTTTTTAGCAGGGTAAAGATAGCCCGCCTTTTCTCTAAATTCATTTAATGTTATAAAAGATATCAGTTATTAACATACTATCCTTTTTTTATCCTTGCCATAGCATTTGCAATAGCTTGTTTTTTTTCTTCACTTGTAACTCGATTGGCTTTTGCTTTATTTTTATCTCTTATCATTCTTTGTTTTTTAAATTCGTATCTTTTTCTTGCTAAGTCAGATTTTTTTCTTTTCGTAATCTCATCATCTTCAAAGTCCAAAGGTATCATCTTGATACAATCAACAGGGCATGGAGCAATACATAGCTCACACCCCGTACATTCCTCTGTAATTACCGTATGCATATTTTTGCTTGCACCCAAAATAGCGTCTACGGGACATGCCAGAATACAAAGTGTGCAGCCAATACATTTATCTTCTTCTATAATCGCAATCTCTTTTGGCTTTTCAATTCCATATCTTTCATTGAGTGGCTTATAGTCAACTTTTAATAACTTTGCTATTTTTAATATGCCAGATTTACCCCCAGGGGGGCATTGATTAATATCTGCTTTTCCCTCTGATATCGCTTCAGCATATGGCTCACAGCCAGAAAATTCACATTTACCACATTGAGTTTGGGGTAATATAGAGTTGATTTTTTCTTTTAAGTTATTTTGCATGTTCAAATGATAATAGTTTTTTCATGCAAATGCATTGCGTGAGTCAATTTATATTTAAAGTATAATTAGCTATCAAATTTTTAATAAATTTATGATGGGTTTAAAAATATATGGAAGATTGGCAGGAAGGTGAAGTTGTTGAAAATATAAAATGGACAAAAAACCTAGCTTCTTTAAAAATAAAAGCAAAGATAAATACCCATCAAGCGGGTCAATTTACAAGAATTGGTTTAAAGATCAATGATGACTTTGTAACTCGTTCTTACTCTTACGCAAGTGCTCCCGAAGATGAATTGCTTGAAATAATTTATGTCAATGTTCCTAATGGGATTTTCTCTCCAAGACTATTTGAACTAAAAACGGGCGATAAAGTATCTGTGATGAAACAAGCAATCGGATATTTTACGCTGGACGAGATTCCTGATGGAAAAAATTTATGGATGCTTGCAACAGGGACTGCTTTAGGGGTATTTTTAGCAATGTTAAAAACATCATCACCTTGGAAGCGGTTTGAAAAAATTATTCTTATTCACAGCGTAAGATATGCAGAAGATTTAATTTATCAGGATTTAATTAAAGAGCTGAAGCGACTTAACCCAAATCAATTGATTTACCTGACTGCTGTAACAAGAAGTGTTGTTGAAGGCTCTTATAACAACAGAATTCCTAAAGGTTTTTCAACTGAAGATTTTCAAAATTCTGTACAAATAAAAATTGATAAAGATTCACAATTCATGCTTTGTGGAAACCCTGAAATGATTAAGGAAACTACGGAAGTATTAAAAAGTTTTGGATTAAACAAAAATAGGAGAGCCAAGCCTGGAAATATTACTGTAGAGAGGTACTGGGTTTAGGTTTACTATAGGTCTAAAATGCTACATTTTTGAGTATATCGGACCACTTCCCCCTTCAGGTGGGATCCAATTTATATTTTGTTTTGGGTCTTTGATGTCGCAAGTTTTGCAGTGAATACAATTTTGACTATTAATTTGTAATTTGATTGTGTCATTGTCCTTGATTATTTCATAAACCCCTGCAGGGCAATATCTTTGCTCAGGTGAATCAAATTTTGGGTAATTATAATTTGTGGGTATATCCCAATTTATAATTTTTAGATGGCATGGTTGATTTGCTTCATGACCAATATTACTGAGGCTAATAGAATTTAATTTATCAAAGGTATAAATACCATCGGGTTTAGGATAGTTAATTGGCTTAGCCTTTTTGATATCTATTAGAGTTTCATGATCAGCTTTTTTGTGAGATAGCGTCCAGGGAAGATTGATTTTAAAAGAGGCCAACCACATTTCAATGCCACCAATGAGCATCCCTATCCTTGTTCCAAAACGTGATATAAGTGGCTTGATATTTCTTACTGCATACAAATCACTCCAAACCCATGATTTCTTAATTTTTTCTGTATATTTATTGAGCATTCTATTTTTAATTTTGTTTGGATATTTTATTGCATCCACAACCGTTTCAGCTGCTAAGATCCCTGATTTCATAGCGTTATGCGTGCCTTTAATTCTAGGCACATTTACCATGCCAGCACTACACCCAATAAATGCCCCACCTGGGAAAACTAATTCTGCCCATGATTGCACGCCACCTTCATTTATAGCTCTGGCCCCATAACTTATTCTTTCACCACCCGTTAATAATTTTTTAATTTTTGGGTGAGTTTTAAAACGTTGAAACTCATCAAATGGAGATAGATAAGGGTTTGAATAATCTAAATGAACCACAAAGCCTAAGGAGATTAAATTTTCTCCATAGTGGTAAACAAAAGAACCTCCCCCCGTATCATCTTCTAAGGGCCAACCCAAGCTATGTTCCACAAGACCGGATTTGTGATTGTCCTTATTCAAACGCCATATTTCTTTAAATCCAAGCCCATATTTTTGTGGATCACAGTTGTTTCTTAATGAAAGTTTATTTTCTATTTGCTTTGTAATTGACCCTCTGGTGCCTTCAGCTATTAGTGAGTATTTGGCATGAATTTCTATACCTGCAACAAAATTATTTGTTTCATCTCCATTAGCATCTCTTCCCATATCTCCCGTTAAAATACCAATTAGCTCATTTTTATCATTGAATAGGGGTTCTTGTGCTGTAAAGCCTGGATAAATTTCAACACCTAAATTCTCTGCTTCTTTTGAGAGCCAGTTACTTAAATCACCTAAACTAATTATGTAGTTATCTTTATTACTCATTAGAGGTGGCATTAGAATTTGAGGAATAGTAAAACTTTTTTTATTACTAAAAAAATTAAATATATCTTTTTTAACCTTTGTTTTTAGTGGAGCACCTTTTTCTTTCCAGTCGGGTATAAGTTCGTCTAAGGCAATAGGATCAACAACAGCACCTGATAATATATGAGATCCAATCTCAACTCCCTTTTCAACTAAACAAACTGATATCTCTCTTTTTTCTATTCTAGCGAGTTGTTTAATTTTTATTGCCGCAGAAAGTCCGGAGGGACCTCCCCCAACAACTAGTACATCGTACTCCATAATATCTCTCTCATTCATTGGCATTGACTCATGTAATTAGCGGTAAATTAATTTGATCACTTTTTTTTATTCCAGTTGTCATATCTGTACACATTTTTAAGAATTGTTTGACCCCATTTGTTTGATATTTATCCTTAGACCATAAAAAATAAAAATAACGATCCAGTTTAATATTTTTAACATCAAGGGCAACTAAAGCTCCTGTTTTCAATTCATCTTTTAAAGCAAGTCGAGAAATACATCCAATTCCAACACCAGACTCTACTGCACGTTTTATAGCTTCCGTATGTTCTAATTCTAGTTTAATTTTTATTCGATTTTGATCTTTTTTAAAAACACGATCAAATGTTTCTCTCGTTCCGGAACCTTTTTCGCGTAAAACCCATGACTCCTTTAACAAATCATTAGTAGAAATAGAATTCTGCATTCTTAAAGGATGATCAGGGGCACTAAATATAACAAGTTCATCTGCAATCCAACGTTGAACTTTTAAATTAGGATGATCGCAACCTCCTTCAATCATTCCTATATCTAATGAATGGTTTACAACCATTTTAATAATGGTTTTCGTATTATGCACTTGTAACTTAATTTTACTTTTTGGAAAATCTTGTAGAAATTTAGCAACCAGTATATTAGTAAGATAGTTTCCAATAGTTAAAGTTGCACCAATATGCATATCCCCAGAAACTGCAAACCCAGATAGTCCTGACTCAATTTCTTTTGCTCTATCAATTAGTTCTATAGCTTGTGGCAATAATCGTTTTCCCGCATCATTTATACATAATGATTTTCCAATACGATCGAATAATTTAATACCAAATTGTTTTTCTAGTTCACCTAGGGAGGTGCTGGTTGCAGATTGTGATAGACAGAGTAGATCCGCTGCCTTAGAAACATTTTCTAATCGACAAACAGCTACAAATATTTCTAATTGTCTTAGCGTATATCTCATAATTAATATATTTTTTGCTTATCTATTTTACTGATATATTATACATACAATCAATAGGATAAAACTATTGCAAGCTGTATAATTTGCCATGTTAAATTTTTGAAATTGAGTATAAATGAAGATATTGGTTGCAACCAAAAGAGTGCAGGATTACAACGTCAAAGTAAGACCAAAAAGCGACGGTTCTGATGTTGATATAGATGGTATAAAAATGGGAATCAATCCCTTTGATGAAAATGCCCTAGAAGAAGCGCTTCGAATTAAGGAAAAAATTCAGTCAACAGAAATTTCGGTAGTTTCAATTGGTGACTCAAAAAATCAAGATGTGTTGAGACATGGTCTTGCTATGGGTGCGGATCGAGCAATATTAATTAACACTGAAAGCCCACTTCAGCCTCTGGGTGTTGCTAAAGTCTTAAAAGGTTTAGTCGAAAAAGAAAAACCTGATTTAATACTTCTTGGAAAATTAGCCCTTGACAGTGACGCAGGTCAAACTGGACAAATGTTAGCTGGTTTACTTAATTACCCTCAAGGAACATTTGTTTCAAAAATAGAAATTAATAATAATAAACTTACAATTACCCGAGAAATTGATGGGGGAACTAATGTTTTAGAAATGAATTTGCCAGCAGTACTGACTGCTGATCTGAGATTGAATGAGCCACGATTTGTGAAGTTACCAAATCTGATGATGGCCAGAAAGAAAAAAATTGAAGAGATCAAGTCATCTGATTTAGCGACAGATACACAAACAAACCAAGAAATACTTGAGGTGACTATTCCGCCATCAAGAAAAGCTGGTATTAAGGTGAAAAGTGTTAAAGAGTTATTAGATAAATTAAAAGATCAAGAAGGAATTAAGTTATAGATACTAAATTAAAAATTTTAGTCATCGCAGAACATAATGAATCTGTACTTAATGATTCAGTATATAAAGTAATTTCTGCAGCAAATTCCTGGGACAGTCAAATTGATCTGCTAGTTATGGGTAAAAATACTGAAAAGGTAGCTGAAGAGGCTGCAAAAATAAAAAAGATAAATAGTGTAATAAGAGTTGATGGTGCCCATCTAGAACATTTACTTGCTGAAGATGCTGCAAAAATTATTGAAAATTTAAGTGAAAGTTATAAGGTAATATTAGCTGCCCATTCATGGTTTAGTAGAAATTTTTTACCAAGAGTCGGTGCACTCTTAAATGTCTCCCTTATTACAGATGTCTTAAAAATTGAAAAAAATAATATTTATACGAGAGCTATATATGCAGGGAATGTTTATGCAAAGATCCAAAGTAAAGACCATATCCAATTATTAACAATTCACACTAGCCTTTTTGAACCTTGTTCAAGGGATGGGGGGGATGCAAAAATTATTATTAACGATGCCCCACCAGCTATGAATTTAACAACCTGGAAGTCTGAAAAAATAAATAAATCAGATCGGCCTGCATTGATTGATGCTAAGGTAGTAATCTCTGGAGGCAGATCTCTTGGTAGTGAAGAAAATTTTAATAAAGTTTTATCACCTTTAGTTGATAAAATTGGTGCTGCTCTCGGAGCAACAAGAGCAGCAGTTGATGCAGGATATGCCCCTAATGAGATTCAAGTAGGTCAAACGGGTGTTGTGGTAGCACCAGATTTATACATCGCTGTGGGCGTTTCTGGAGCAAATCAACATATTTATGGAATGAAAGATAGTAGGGTTGTAGTGGCAATTAATAACGATCCTGATGCAACCATTTTTCAATTTGCAGATTACGGTTTAGTTGCTGATTTATTTGAAGCGATCCCAGAAATAAATAATTTAATATGAAAGTGATTACAAATGAGTAGCAATAGTAAATATTCAACTGAAAAAGTCTTAAGTGTCCATCATTGGAATGACACACTATTTAGTTTTAAAACAACTCGACAAGATGGCCTTAGGTTTGAAAATGGTCAATTCGTTATGATAGGTCTTGAAGTAGAAGGCAGGCCTTTGGCTCGAGCTTATAGTGTCGCCAGCCCAAATTATGATGAACATCTGGAATTTTTAAGTATTAAAGTCCAAGATGGACCATTAACCTCAAGATTACAACATATAAAAATTGGTGACGAACTTCTTGTTAGTAGAAAACCTACAGGAACCTTGGTTATACATGATCTTAAACCCGGAAAAAATCTATACTTATTTTCTACAGGGACTGGACTTGCACCTTATATGAGCTTGATACAGGATATTGAAGTTTATGATAGATTTGAAAAGGTAGTCCTAGTCCATGGAGTAAGAAAAATAAATGATTTAGCGTATAAAGATTTTATAGAAAATGATTTACCAAAAAATGAATTTTTTGGTGAAGAAATTCAAAATAAATTAATTTATTATCCAACTGTCACTCGTGAATCATTTAAAAATGAGGGTCGGCTTACGGATTTAATTAAATCAGGTAAATTATTTAAAGATATTGGATTGCAAAAAATGAACCCAATAGATGATAGGGCAATGATATGTGGCAGTGCAGAAATGTTAAAAGATACGCAAG
>JABBAU010000064.1 GCA_018607785.1 Methylobacillus sp. | reverse complement strand
GGGCCTCTTCAACAAGACCGACAATATCTCCCATCCCAAGGATTCGAGAAGATATACGATCCGGATGAAAAACTTCCAAGCCTGATACTTTTTCGCTGACACCTATGTATTTGATAGGCTTCCCAGTCACATGCCTAACTGATAATGCTGCCCCGCCTCTAGAATCACCATCAAGCTTTGTCAAAACTATGCCAGTCAAAGGTAAGGCATCGCCAAAGGCCTTAGCTGTATTAACAGCATCTTGTCCCTGCATCGCATCAACAACAAAAAGTGTTTCTATTGGGTTCAGTATTTTATGTAGCTCTTTAATTTCCTTCATCATTAATTCGTCGATACCTAATCGGCCGGCAGTATCAAAAATAATGACATCAAAATAATGCTTTTTTGCATAACTTAAAACTGAGGAAGCAATATTCTTAGGTTTATCTTTAACAGTCGAATCAAAGCATTCAATTTCAAGTGAGTCTGCTAATGTTTTTAATTGCTCTATTGCGGCAGGCCTGTAAACATCTGCACTGACTAGTAATATTTTTTTCTTATCTTCTTCTTTGAGTATTTTCGCTAATTTAGCTGCCGTTGTTGTTTTACCTGATCCCTGTAAACCTGCCATCAATATAATTGCTGGAGGCTTTGTGGCTATATTTAATTCAGCATTATCACTACCCATCAAGCTTGTGAGTTCATCTTGAACAATCTTAATAATCGCTTGGCCAGGGGAAACGCTTTTTAGAACCTCGGCTCCTAGGGCTTTTTCTTTAACTTTATCTATAAAATATTTAACTACGGGAATTGCTACATCTGCCTCAATTAGTGCTATACGGACCTCTCTCATTGCATCACTAATATTTTCTTCGGTAAAACGTGCCTGTCCACGTATTGTCTTTACAACCGATTGAAGTTTTTCTGTTAAATTTTCAAGCATAAATAATTAAGATTTTGTTAAGTGTTGAATAATTGTTATTTCCATTATAATTGCCTTTGATACTTTATTAAAATATAAAAATGAATGAAACCCTTTATGTAGTGACATTGATTTTATATTTGATTCCATGCCTGTCTTCACTTTCAAATATAAAGATCATTAAAAATTATAATGCCCTTATTGGCATAGGATTCATTACACACGCCTTATTAATTTTTAATAATGTTTTCAATCAAGGGGTAGACTTAAGTTTTGCCAATTCGACGTTATTATTGAGTTGGATCATCGTTGGCGTATTTATTTTATTAAACAAAAATTCAAGATATCAAGGTCTTGAAATATTCACTTTAATTCCTGCTTTAATCATAGTTTTAGTTTTTCCTCTCATTCAACCTGACTATGAATCTATTCGATATTATTCTACCTCTGCAGGCATTCATATAATTTTTGCCTTGCTGGGTTATGGTTTGCTAGCTTTTGGTTCTATTTTTTCTTTATTTCTTCTTTTATTTGAGAAAAGCTTACATGCTGAAAATAAAAGCTCATCTATTATTGCAAGCAGTGAACCTCTTCTTGATGTTGAAAAAAAATTGTTTCAAATATACTGGATAGGCTTTGCTTTTTTATCCTTTACTTTGTTTTCAAGCTTATTTTTCTCGGATTATATATTTAATCAAGCTCTTGACTGGAACCATAAAACGATCTTTACTATCTTAGCTTGGCTTTCGTATGCATTAGTTTTATTTGGAAGGGTAAATTTTGGATGGCGAGGAAAAAAATCAATTACCATTTCTTTGTTAGCTTTTGTTTTCTTAATTCTTGCTTATCTTGGAACAAAGTTTGTGGTCGAAATTATTTTAAATTAAGCGTTGGCCAATTTTTTTCTTGCGCCTTGTTTAAAAGAATCTCATCTCCATTAACGACAACAGGATTTGTTACCTCCTCAAGAAGTGCCAAATCATTATGAGAATCGCTATAAAAGAAAGTTTTTTTAAAATCGGTCAACTTCATATTCTGTTCATTTAGCCAATCATATAAGCGTGATACCTTTCCCTCTTTATATGAAGGAATCCCTTTAACTTTACCTGTAAATTCTCCTAAATGTTCTTCTGGGTCGGTTCCAATAAGTTCCTCAATCCCAAAAAGCTTTCCAATTGGCTTGGTGATAAAACTATTTGTAGCTGTAATTATTAATAATCTATCGCCAGCATCTCTATGTTGCTTAACCAAGCTTACTGCCTTTTCTAAAATGATAGGTTTGATAATTTCATCAACATAATCAGATAGGACATCATTTAAAAATTTTCTTTTGTTATTTTTTAAAAATTGAAATTGAAATTCAGCAAAAGCAAATATGTCTAACTTACCCGCTTGATACTCCTCAAAGAATTTTTGATTTTGTGCTTTATACTTTTTTTCATCAAGAAAACCTCTTTTTACTAAATATATCCCCCAGTTATAATCTGAATCTCCATTTAAAAGCGTATTATCAAGATCAAATATTGCTAAATTCATAAAATAGATTCTTAAACTTGAGGGTGAGCTCTTTCTGATTTAGAGACAAGTTTATTTAAGGCATTTAAATAAGCCATAGCAGAGGCGATTACAATATCAGTATCAGAACCCAATCCATTTACAATCCTTCCCCCTTTTGCAAGTCGAACAGTTACCTGTCCATTTGAATCTGTACCCGATGTAATATTGTTTACAGAATAAAGTAAAAGTTCTGTATTCGATTCAACAATATTCTCAATCGCTTTAAAAGTGGCGTCTACAGGGCCACCTCCTTCAGCTTTTGCTTGATTTAATTCTCCATCAACAGATATTTCTATATCCGCATACGGTTTTTTTTGGGTGTCAGTAAATGATTTTAATGAAACAAGTTTAAATCGATCAACAGCGCCAGAAACAAACTCTTCAGTGACAAGTGCTTGTATATCCTCATCATAAATCTCAGATTTTTTATCAGCAAGCACCTTAAATCTTTCAAAAGTTGAATTTAAAAGTTCATCTGAATCTATCTCAATACCTAATTCTACTAATCTATTTTTAAATGCATTTCTACCAGACAGCTTACCTAAAGAAATTTTATTTGCACCCCAACCGACATCTTGCGCTCTCATAATTTCATAAGTTTCTCGATGCTTTAAAACACCATCCTGATGAATACCTGATTCATGCGCAAAAGCATTCGCACCCACAATGGCTTTATTTGGTTGGACTGGATAACCTGTGATATTAGAGACTAACTTTGAAGTTGTAACAATTTGTTCTGTATTGATTCTAGTTTCAAGGTTAAAAATATCTTTTCTTGTTTTGATAGACATAACAATTTCTTCAAGGCTTGCATTACCCGCCCTTTCTCCTAACCCGTTTATGGTGCATTCAACTTGCCTTGCCCCATTTTGAACGGCTGATAAAGAATTAGCCACAGCCATACCCAAATCATTATGACAATGTGTTGACCATATTACACTCTGTGAATTTGGTACCTTTGAAATTAATTTATTTATTAAATTTCCCCAACTTTTTGGTATTGAATAGCCTACCGTATCAGGTACATTAATTGTTTTCGCACCTGCCTTGATTACCGCATCAAAAATTTCAATCAAAAAATTTACATCTGACCTCACAGCATCCTCCGCTGAAAATTCAACATCATCTGTAAATTCTAAAGCCCATTTAACAGCCTCTACGCCCCTTTTTAAGACTTGATCAGGACTCATTCTTAACTTATTTTCCATGTGTATCTTACTAGTCGCAATAAAAGTATGGATTCTTTTGTTTTTTGCAGGCGCAACTGCTTGACCTGCTTTCTCTATATCACTTTCAAGGGCTCTGGCTAAGGAACAAACCGTGGATTTATCAATAATTTCTGATATCGCATTAATGGCACTAAAGTCACCAGGGCTAGCTGCAGCAAATCCTGCCTCGATAACATTGACACCTAATTTTTCTAACTGCTTCGCTATTCTCAATTTTTCTTCTTGAGTCATGGAGGCACCAGGACTTTGTTCTCCATCGCGTAAGGTTGTATCAAAAATAATTAATTCATTCATATCTGTCTATTTTTAAAAATCAATGTAATTTGAAAGTTTTTTTGATTGCAAATAACTATATGGTCCAGATAAGGCATAAATAAGAGCGATTAAAAAAACTATTTCTGCTGGATTGTGAGAGATAACACCAAATATAATCACAATGATTAAAATTGCAATAAAAGGCTGACTTTTTCTGAAGTTAAGATCCTTTCCACTATAATATTTTAAATCAGATGCCATTGCCAATGCAGCAAAAAATGTTAATACCAATGCGAACCATTGCATCTGAAAAAAGCCTAAAAATATGTCATCTCCGTTAATACCGTTATCAAAAGAGATCCATATAAAACTTGCAAGAAGTGTGGCAGCGGCAGGTGATGGTAAACCTGAAAAATATTTTTTATTTTCCATGTCTAGTTTCACATTAAAACGTGCTAATCTGAATGCAGCACAAGCGCAATAAATAAAAGCAACAATCCAACCCAATTTTCCAAGTGGGTTTAATGCCCAAACATAAATAACTAATGCGGGGGCAGCCCCAAAAGAAACCATATCCGATAAGCTGTCATATTCAGCACCAAAATCACTTTCTGTCTGAGTAAGTCGAGCCACTCTACCATCAAGCCCATCTAAAATAAGTGCAATAAAGATTGCTATAGCTGAATGATCAAATGCACCATTCATCGCCTGAACTATGGCATAAAACCCGGCAAACAAGGAAGCTGTAGTAAGGATATTAGGCAGGAGATAAAACCCTTTTTTTCCTAAAATATCTCTTTTATTATTTTTTAATTTAATTTTCATAATCACAATCAATTTTATCCTACAATCAAGGAATAATCATCGTTTAAAACCTATTAATATTTTATAATGTTCATTCTTTATTTGCTTATTCGAGCGTTTTATGAAATTTGAATTAAAAAACCAAGATGGAAATTCCCGAACTGGAATTTTAAAAACAAGTCATGGAGAAGTTCATACCCCTGTCTTTATGCCTGTAGGAACTTATGGTGCTGTTAAATCATTAGCCCCCAAAGAGCTAGAAGAAGCAAATTTTGAAATAATTCTTGGAAATACCTTTCATCTATGGTTGCGTCCTGGAGTCGATGTGATAAAAAAACATAAAGGTCTTCATAATTTTATGTGCTGGAATAAATCAATATTGACTGACTCCGGAGGATTTCAAGTTTGGAGTCTTGGGAAAATGAGAAAAATCTCAGAAGCAGGGGTAACTTTTCAATCACCAATTAATGGGGATGAAAAATTCATGGGCCCTGAGGAATCGATGGAAATTCAAAAATTTCTTAATTCAGATATTGCGATGATTTTTGATGAATGTACACCCTATCCTGCGACGCATGAAGAAGCAAACAAATCTATGCATTTAAGTAAAGACTGGGCCTATAGGAGTAAAGTCACTTTTGATAAAAACAATGAGAATAAAAATTCGCTATTTGGCATTATTCAAGGGGGGATGTATCCAGATCTTAGAGAAGACTCACTAAATGAGCTTACTAAAATTGGCTTCGATGGATATGCTATAGGTGGGCTATCTGTTGGCGAACCAAAAAAGGAAATGCAAAAAATAACGAGCTTCATTGGGCCAAAAATGCCTAAAGAAAAACCTCGATACCTCATGGGTGTTGGCACACCTGAAGATATTTTAAATGCAATAGAAAATGGAATTGATATGTTCGATTGCGTCATGCCTACTAGAAATGCAAGAAACGGAATGCTATTTACGAGTAGCGGGGATGTAAAATTAAAAAATTCTCAGTATAAAGATGATTTAAGTCCGATTGACTCTGAATGTGAGTGTTACACCTGCCAGAATTTTTCAAAATCTTATCTTCATCACCTCTATAAGATTGGTGAAATGCTTGTCTCAAGACTTAATACAATTCATAACTTACATTTTTACAAAAAAATGATGAATGAAGCACGCAATGCTATTGAAAATAATAGATTTAAAAGCTTTAAAGAGACATTTATAAAAAGACGAAAGGTAGATGAATAGACCCGTTTCTTATGCTAAAATCATGTTTTTTTAAGGAAAACATAACGTGAACGAAGCGATTTCAGGATTTTTACCATTCATCATAATTTTTGTTTTATTTTATTTTATGCTTATAAGACCACAAATGGCTCAAGCAAAAAAAGTTAAAGCCATGTTAGCGGCATTAAAAGTTGGAGATGAAGTTTCTACAACTGGTGGTTTATTAGGGAAAATAACCAAACTGAATGATCAATTTATTATTATTGAAGTTAATTCAAACTCAGAAATTAAAATACAAAAACAAGCAATTCAAGCCTTACTTCCTAAAGGAACAATTAAATCAATATAAATTGTTTAAATTAATTTAAATGAATCAATACGCAAGTTGGAAATATATATTAATCTTTTTATCTATCGGATTAAGTTTTTTATACGTCACCCCAAACTTTTACGGTGAATCTTTTGCTATTCAGGTAATGCCTTTAAAAGCTGGGGAAACAATTGAGCCACCAACACTCAAATTAGTTGAGTCGTCACTCAATAAAGCAAATATAAAAAATATTGGTATTTCTTTTAACAATACAGACATTAAAATTAAATTTAAAGAGGCGAGCGAACAATTAAAAGCTAAGCAAGTTATTGAAGAAAAACTTGGCAAAAAATATGTCGTGGCCCTCAATCTTATATCTAACTCTCCCAGCTGGCTCTCAGATTTAGGGGCTCTGCCAATGTACTTAGGCCTCGATCTTCGGGGGGGTGTTCATTTTCTTATGCAGCTCGACTTATCAAAGTTATCAGAAAAGAAAAACGATAGTTTTCTAACAAATGTCAGAAAATCTTTACAGAAAGAAAATGTTAAATACTATGACTCCAAGGTAATTAATAATTACATACAGCTAAAATTTAAATCTGAGGATTCATTAGATAAGGCGAAAAATATTATTCGAGATCAAGCTGCAGGCCGCTCTATTTTTGGTGGTAACAGCCCAGCAAAAGAAACAGAAGCATTCAATTTTTCAGAAATAAAAAACAATAATGAATACATTTTAAAAGTTAAAAATAATCAATATACAGATGAGGAAAATGTAAATTTTGCCCTCAAACAAAATCTGGAGACATTACATAATAGAGTTAACGAGCTTGGCGTAGCAGAACCCATTATTCAACAGCAAGGTAAAGATCGAATTGTTGTACAGCTTCCTGGAGTTCAAGACACAGCAAAAGCGAAAGAAATTATTGGTAGAACAGCAATTTTAGAGATGAGAATGGTTGATGAAGAAAGATCAGATCCTGCAACGATAGAAAAGGCTGAAAATGGACAGCTGCCTCCTGGTACAGAGCTTTATTATGACCGCTCAGAAAACCCAATTTTAGTAAAAAAAGAAGTCATCTTAACTGGTGAGAGACTTGAGGATGCATCCCCCGGAGTAGACCAAATGACAGGTCAATCAGTCGTATACCTTGATTTAGATTCCGTCGGAACCAATATTTTTAAAGATGTTACAAGAGCAAATATCGGTAAAAGAATTGCTCTCATACTTATCGAGAAGAACTATACAGAGGTCATCACTGCTCCAAAAATCAAAAGTGAAATTGGTGGGGGTAATGTCATGATTACAGGGATGTCAAATGCCCAAGAATCAACTGATATTGCCTTACTTTTAAGAGCAGGATCACTTTCAGTTCCTATGGAAATAGTTGAAGAGAGAACGGTCGGGCCAAGTATGGGTAAAGAAAATATTGCCCGAGGCGTTAATTCAACACTTTGGGGTTTTGCGGCCATCGTTATTTTAATGGTTGCCTACTACATGTTTTTCGGTGTGGTGTCAGTGATTGGATTAACAGTAAACTTGTTATTTTTGACGGCATTATTGTCTGTCCTTCAAGCAACGCTTACACTGCCTGGTTTAGCTGCTATCGCAATAACAATTGGTATGGCCATTGATGCAAATGTCCTCATTAATGAGCGTATCAGGGACGAAATTAGAAATGGAATGCCTCCTCAAAAGAGTATAAGTCAAGGATACGATAAGGCTTGGGGAACAATTCTCGATTCAAATGTCACTACTATGATTGCTGGTCTTGCATTATTTATGTTTGGCTCAGGTCCAATTAAAGGTTTTGCTGTAGTCCTTGTTCTAGGAATTTTAACTTCGGTTTACAGTGCAATTTTTGTTTCGAGAGGAATTGTAAACTATACGTATGGCAATAAGAGAACAATTAAAAAAATCTCTATTGGAGAAATTTTTAAGGTAGATAATAACTAAACTATGGAATTTTTTAGAGTAAAAACAGATATCCCTTTCATGAAATTTAGAAAAATTTCAGCCATTATTTCAACCTCAATTTTTATTGCTTCAATCTTATTTCTAATATTTCGAGGTCTAAACCTAGGTGTTGATTTCACTGGAGGGACGCTAATGGAAGTAAGTTATCCACAAACAGCAAATCTTCAGGACATTCGTAGCTCACTTAAAAAAATTGATTTGCCCGAAGCGCAAGTTCAGAATTTTGGGACGAGTAATGACGTTCTAATAAGGCTTCCTGTGGTTGAAAATCTATCGCTTGCTGATCTTTCAGAAAAGATTACATTAATACTAAAAGAATCCGACCCAGCCGTTACAATTGAGAGAGTTGAGTCTGTTGGTTCACAAGTAGGGGATGAACTTTATGAAGATGGTGCGCTAGCAATCTTATTTGTTGGCATTGGTATAATGCTTTATTTATGGCTTCGTTTTGAATGGAGGTTTGCAGTTGCAGCGATTGTGGCTAACATGCATGATGTGGTAATAATCTTAGGTTTTTTTGCCTTTTTTCAATGGGAATTTAACTTAACTGTCCTGGCGGCTGTCCTGGCGGTTTTAGGTTACTCAGTAAATGAATCAGTTGTAGTATTTGACCGCGTCAGAGAAAATTTTAGAATAATGAGAAAATCATCAGTAATTGAGGTAGTAAACAATGCTATTACACGAACAATGTCTAGGACTATCATGACGCATTTATCAACACAGACTGTCGTCATATGCATGTTGATTTTTGGCGGGGAGATTTTACATAATTTTTCAATAGCCTTAACAATTGGAATCTTGTTTGGTATCTACTCTTCGATTATGGTAGGTTGTCCTTTAGCAATTTGGTTAGGAACAAATCAGTCTAACCTTGCCGTCGTGGATGTCAAATCGGAAAAATAATTTAATTCAATATGGATTTTAATATAAATTTTCAGCTTACTCTTTTAGCTGTTCTTCTTATACTCTCTGCATTCTTTGCAATATCTGAAACAAGTTTAATGTCTGTAAACAGATATCGCCTCAAGCATATGAGTAAAGAAGGTAACGTAGGCGCTAAGCTTGCATTAAAACTGCTCAATGAAACAGATAAATTACTGAGCGTTATTTTACTTTGCAATAACTTTGCAAATGCTGCAGCTGCCGCACTTGTTACACTCATTGTTGTAGAATTCTTTGGCACCCAAGAAAGTATTATCTTTGTTGGAACACTAGTTACTACATTTATGATTGTTATATTTAGTGAAATATCACCTAAAGTAATTGGGGCAGCGCATCCTGAAAAACTAGCTCCTTTTTGCAGTTATATTCTTTATCCCCTTTTAAGAATTTTTTATCCGATTGTTCTGTTTCTCAATTTTTTTGTTTTAGGTTTTTTAAAACTTGTAAATATCAAAACAAACTTTAATCAAAATGATTTAATTAATATGGATGAATTAAAAAGTATCATTAGTGAATCTGGCACATTTATACCTCAAAAAAATAAATCGATTTTTCTAAATTTAATAGACTTAAATAAAGTTACCATCGATGAAGTGATGATGCCCCATACTAGTGTTGAAGCTGTTCATATAAAACAATCTATCGATGAGATTTTAGAAAAGGTAATCAACTCAAATTATCGACAAATGGTAGTAAAAGATAGTGATGAAATCTTAGGTGTAATTGATTCAAAAAAAATATTAAATCTATTTATTAAAGAAGAAAAAGATGAAATAACTCACAAAAAACTTATGGAATTAATAGAGCCTCCTTATTTTATTCCTTCCGGAACGACTATTTATAAACAAATTCAATATTTTCAAGATAATCAAGAGAAAAAGGGGTTTATTGTAAATGAACATGGAGATTTTTTAGGTTTAGTTTCTCTAGAAGATTTACTTGAAGAAATTATTGGTGAATTTAATACAGATATACCATCAAAACTTTCTAAAATCATTACAGAGGATGATGGGTGGATAATTGATGGTGGAATTTCAATAAGAGATCTTAATAAAAAATTGAACTTGAAGTTACCTACTGATGGTCCCATTACAATCAGTGGTTTAATCATTGAATTTTTAGAAAACATACCAGATACTAATACTAGCTTTAAAATGCATAAAACTAGATTTGAAATAATTAATATTTATGAACAGACTATAAAAAAAGTAAAAATATATAAGTAACTATTGAATTTAGAATGAATACTATTTCACATCAACTTGAAGATACAGTAGAACAAGAATCTAAACTTAAACCGAAACTTCCTAAGAATTATAAAGTCATACTACTGAACGACGATTATACTCCTATGGAATTTGTAGTAGATGTTATACAAAAAGTATTTAGAAAAACACATGATGAGGCTACAAAGATTATGCTTCAAATACATACCGAAGGTATTGGTATATGTGGAATTTATCCATTGGAGATTGCTGAGACTAAAATGAATCAAGTGTTAAATTTATCAAAAGAGTCGCAACACCCCTTGCAATGTATTATAGAAAAGATATAGTTAAATTATGATTGCACAAGAATTAGAAGTTAGTTTACATATGGCTTTCATGGACGCTAGACAAAAGCGGCATGAGTTAATTACAGTCGAGCATTTATTACTTGCTATGCTTGATAATCCCTCTGCGTCCGAAGTATTAAATTCATGTGGGGCAAACCTTGAGAAACTCCGCGAAGAAATAGTGGGGCATATCGAAGAGCATACGCCGAAAGTTTCAGGAAAAGAAGAAGTTGATACTCAACCCACTCTGGGTTTTCAAAGAGTTATTCAAAGAGCAATGCTCCATGTTCAATCCTCTGGAAAAAAAGAAGTCACTGGCGCCAATGTTCTGGTAGCTATTTTTGGTGAAAAAGATTCTCATGCAGTCTATTTCCTTCATGAGCAAGGAATAGCAAGATTAGACGTTGTTAATTTCATAGCCCATGGTATTGCTAAGACAACTGAAAATATCCAAAAGGAATCAACTCAAGATACTTCTGGTGCAGAAACCAAAACAAACAAAGGGCTGGAAACTTATACAGTAAATTTAAATAAACTTGTGATTGAAGGAAAAATTGACCCTTTAATTGGAAGAGAAAATGAAGTTGAAAGAGTAGTCCAAATATTATGTAGGAGAAGGAAAAATAATCCCCTTCTAGTTGGTGAGGCAGGCGTTGGAAAAACTGCAATCGCTGAAGGTTTAGCAAAGAAAATTGTTGATAAAAATATTCCTGCAGTGTTAGAAAACATGACAATCTATTCTCTTGACCTTGGTGCACTTATTGCTGGCACAAAATATCGAGGTGATTTTGAACAAAGACTAAAATTAGTCATAAAGCAATTAGGCGAGCAAAAAAACTCTATTTTATTTATTGATGAAATTCATACAATTATTGGTGCTGGGTCTGCAAGTGGAGGTACACTTGATGCTTCAAATATACTTAAACCTGCATTAGCACGAGGAAATATAAAATGTATTGGGGCTACTACATATCAAGAATTTAGGTCAGTATTTGAAAAAGATCATGCACTAACAAGGCGATTCCAAAAAATAGATGTTGAAGAGCCAAGCGTTAAAAATACTATCGAGATACTCAAAGGACTTAAGTCACATTTTGAGAATCATCATAATGTTAAGTTCACTAATAATGCTTTGGTAAGTGCTGCAGAACTATCTGCTAAATTTTTAAATGACCGTCGATTACCTGATAAAGCAATTGATATAATTGATGAGGCAGGTGCTGCACAAAGAATTTTACCCAAGAATAAACAAAAGAAAAATATAGGGACAAAAGAAATTGAAGATGTTATTTCTAAGATTGCTAGAATACCCGCTAAAAATATAAATAAGGATGATAGAAATTCCTTGAAAAATCTTGAAAGAGATCTCAAAGCAGTAATTTTCGGTCAAGACAAAGCTATTGAGACACTATCAAATGCCATTAAAATGTCACGAAGTGGAATAGGTCCAATTGATAGACCGATTGGAAGTTTTTTATTTAGTGGGCCAACTGGAGTTGGTAAAACAGAGGTTGCAAGACAACTTGCATATACACTTGGTATAGAATTAATTAGAATTGATATGAGTGAATATATGGAACGACATTCAGTTTCTAAACTTATCGGGGCGCCTCCCGGATATGTTGGCTATGATCAAGGTGGTATATTAACTGAACAAGTTAACAAGAATCCTTATTCTGTTCTTTTGCTTGATGAAATTGAAAAAGCTAATCCTGAAATATTTAATATACTTCTTCAGGTTATGGATAATGGTACTTTGACTGATAGTAATGGTCGTAAGACCGACTTTCGAAATGTAACCATCATCATGACTACAAATGCTGGTGCTGAAGCTTTATCAAAATCTAATTTTGGCTTCACACAAACAAAGACTTCAGGTGATGAAAATGTTGAAATCAAAAAAACTTTCTCGCCAGAATTTAGAAATAGACTTGATGCGACAGTCTCATTTAAATCTCTTGATAATGAGGTAATTTTAAAAGTTGTCGATAAATTTTTAATTCAATTAGAAACACAATTGCATGATAAAAAAGTTGATGCATCATTTACAGATGATTTAAAGAGTTATCTAGCAAAATCAGGATTTGATGAACAAATGGGGGCAAGACCTATGGCCAGACTTATTCAAGACACCATAAGAAAGGCCCTTGCTGACGAACTTCTATTTGGTAAGTTAACTAATGGTGGTGAAGTTGAAATTGATATCGATAAAAATGAAAAAATTGTTCTAAATATAAATGAGGATGAAAAAGCATCTGTTTAAACTTTTGGTTTTTGCATTATCTGAATAAATAAATTACTAATACTTATTCTTTCGACCCACCTTTTCAAATTTGTATATGGATTTTTTTCTAGCCAATCTGAATCTACATTAAAAAACTGCCTTATGAATGGAAATATTGCAATATCTAAATACCCAAAAGTGTTAGATAAAAGATAGTCATTACTAACCAACCTTTCATCAAGTTTCTTTATAAAATCTTCACAATCTTTTCTGTATGTTTTTTTTAAATCGTAATCTTTATTACTTGTGTATTTATATAAGTCTAAATTTTTTTTAAATTCACCGTCATTTATTTCTATCATTTTTTTTACAAAATCCATATCTGATGCATTAATTTTAATATATTTATCATTTTTTTTTGCTTTTGCCCAATTCATAATATCCAAACTCTCATCTAAAACTAAATCTTTATAAACCAAGACCGGCACAGTTCCTTTTGGGCTAATGTTTAACATTTTTCCTGGCTTATCTTTGAGAGATATCTCTTGGATATCGAAATCGATTTGACAAGCTAATAGTGCCATTCTAGCCCTCATTGCATAAGGACACCTCCGATAAGAAAATAAAAATGGTCTACTCTCTCCTAAATTACCAAGTTGCTTTACATAATTCATTTACAAGTCTGTGTCCCTTATAAATAAGTCCTGAATAAATTTGAATTAATGATGCCCCATTTTTTATTTTCTCCACACCATCCTCTGCAGTCATTATTCCACCTACACCTATAATGGGAATCTTTCCTTTTAGAATCTTGTTAAGGTATTTAATAACATTCGTTGATTTTTTATTTAATGGCGCTCCGGATAACCCACCTTCCTCGCCTGAATACCTTGAGGACGTAATACCTTTTCTATCAGTTGTTGTATTGGTTGCAATAACTCCATCCACTTTATACTTTAAAAGTAACTTTGCTATTGAATCTAACTGTTTATTTGAGTTGTCTGGAGAGACCTTTACAACAAAGGGGACTAATTTTTTAAACTTTTTATGGAGTATTTTCTGCTCACTCTTCAATGCTTTTAATAATATTTCAAGATATTTATTACTTTGCAAATTACGTAAATTTTTAGTATTGGGTGACGAAATATTTATCGCAATATACCCTGCATAGCGATATGCCTTTCTGAAACAAATTAAATAGTCCTCAACTGCTTTATTTATAGGTGTATCGAAATTTTTCCCAATGTTAATGCCTAAGACACCATTAAACTTGGCTTTTTTAATGTTTTTAATAAATTGATCGATACCAACATTATTAAAACCAAATCTATTAATAATACCCTCCTCATTAATCAACCTGAAAGATCGTGGTTTATTATTTCCTGGCTGACTTTTAGGTGTGACAGTCCCTACCTCAATGAAACCAAACCCAAGTTTTGAAAGTGGAATTATATATTCTGCATTTTTATCTAAACCTGCTGCAAGACCCACTCTGTTCGGAAATGTTAGGCCCATAACGGTCGTTGGACTTGATGGTATTTTATTTTTTAGTAGACCACAAAAACAAGCAAACTTTAAGCCTTTCATTGAGATATGATGGGCTAACTCAGGGTTGAATAAAAATAAAAAAAACCTAATAAATTTATACATAATTTTTTAAATACTTTAAGTTGAAACCCACTCCAATCCTAATTCTTGATCAATTATCCCAACATTTGAGTTTTTTTTATCTACTATTTCAAAGATCATTTTTTTTACTAGGTCTATGTGGTTATTTTTTTCACTTAAATGTGCTGCTATAACCCATTGTAGATCTAAATGATTTATAGATTCCAAAAGTTTTAATGATTCTTTGTTCTCAAGATGACCATAGTGTCCATTAATTCTTTTTTTTAGTGAGTCAGGATAATCTGAAGAGTTTAACATCTTCTCATCATGGTTAAATTCAAGCACTAAAAGATTAACCTTTGATAATTTTTCTACTACATGTTTTGTAATTTTTCCTAAATCAGTAATTATTGCAATGCTTTTATCCTGACAATCAAATCTAAATTGACAAGGCTCTCTGGCATCATGCGGAACCGGTATGGGTGAAACCAAAACATTTTCAATCATAAATGAATCAAAATTACGAATTAATTCAAAATTTATTTGATACCCATCATTAATTTTTTTTTGACACATTTGATAGGTTCCATAGCTTAAATAAATTGGAATTTGAAACTTATTAGCTAAACTAAACGCTCCTTTAATATGATCTTCATGCTCATGCGTAAGTAAAATCGCAGATATTTGATTAGGTTTTATTTGATAACGCTCTAATCTATCAATTGTTTCTTTCAAGCCGAAGCCACAGTCAACCATCAAAATAGTTTGATTATTTTTAACAATAAAAGAATTTCCCGAACTTCCACTACCTAATGAACAAAACTCCATTTATTTTAAATA
>JABBAU010000040.1 GCA_018607785.1 Methylobacillus sp. | reverse complement strand
ATATGGGTGGTATGGGTGGTATGGGTGGTATGGGTGGTATGGGTGGTATGGGTGGAATGATGTAATTTCAAAAATACTACTTTGAACAATTTAAAAAGACCTCTTAATCGAGGTCTTTTTTTATAAAAAATTTTAAAAAACTACTAACGAAAAAAAATTGCTGTAGCATGTGTTTTTATGAATTTAACAACGATATCTAATGCTATTTATTCAGATTTAAATGAAAAACAGATTGAAGCTGTGATGCTTCAAAGTCAATCAGCACTTGTTCTAGCTGGCGCCGGGAGTGGTAAAACAAGAGTGCTGACTTCAAGAATTGCTTGGTTAATTGAAAACCAACTCGCTAGCCCTGGTGCCATCCTGGCTGTCACATTCACCAATAAAGCAGCAAAAGAAATGCTAACCCGAATATCCACCCAACTCCCAATAAATACTAGAGGTATGTGGGTAGGTACCTTTCATGGGCTATGCAATCGTTTTTTACGTAAACATCATGTAGATGCAAAATTACCCGAAACTTTTCAAATTTTAGATAGTGCCGATCAAAAATCAGCCATCAAAAGAGTGATGAAAGTAATGAATATTGATGAAGATCTAATTTCTTCAAAAGAGGCTATGTATTTTATCAATAGTAACAAAGAGGAAGGAGTAAGATCAGAGAAATTTAAAGCCTATGATGATATTTCAAAAAAACTAAATGCAATTTATGGTGCCTACGATGAACAATGCCAGAAGGAAGGTGTTGTAGATTTTGCAGAACTTATGTTGCGTTGTCTTGAATTATTCCAAAAAAACTTAACTATTCGTAATCACTATCAAGAAATTTTTAAACATATACTCGTAGATGAATTTCAAGATACAAGTCGCTTGCAATATCAATGGTTAAAAATGCTTACCTCGCCTGCAAGTTTTATTTTTGCTGTCGGAGATGATGATCAATCAATTTATGGTTTTAGAGGTGCAAGACCAGGAAATATGAAAGATCTTCAGAAAGATTTTAAAATCAAAAATGTTATCAAATTAGAACAAAATTACCGATCTAAAAATAATATTCTTAATGCAGCTAATTCAATTATTGAAAACAATAGTGATAGATTAGGAAAAAATTTATGGACTGCTTCAGGTGATGGTGATCTTATTAAACAATATACCGCACTCGATGATCGCTCAGAAACAGCATATATTTTAGATGAAATTAAAATGCGTCATCGAGCTGGTATTGATTACAGCCAAATAGCTATTCTCTACAGAAATAATGCTCAATCTAGAGTTATCGAAATGGCAATGGTATCTAATAATATCCCCTATCGGGTTTATGGAGGATTACGTTTCTTCGAACGTGCAGAAATTAAAAATTCACTTGCTTATCTTAGGCTCGTTAATAACAAAAAAGATGATAATGCTTTCATGAGAATTGTAAACTTTCCGACACGAGGAATCGGTGCAAGAGCTATTGAACAAATTCAAGATCATGCAAAAAAAAATGCTTTCTCTTTATGGGAGGGAGCAAGAGTCCTTGTCTCAGAAAGTAAAAACTTAAAAGTATCTGCATTTATTCAACTAATTCAGAATATTGAAGATCAAGTTCATGGAATAAATATTGATGAGTCAATTGATCTAATTAATTCACAGTCTGGCCTCAAAGATCATTACCTTAAAGACAAAGATGGTAGCTCTCGGGTAGAAAATCTTAATGAACTTGTATCGGCAGCAAAGTCTTTTCTAAATGAAGTAAAAGACGAAATTTCTGATGAAGATTCAAATAAAAAGCAATCACTCACATTGGCTGAGTTTCTTGATTTTACCTCACTAGAAAGTGGTGAGTTACAGGCAGCTGCAAGTGAGGATGCTCTTCAGTTAATGACTGTTCACTCCTCAAAGGGCCTTGAGTTTGATACTGTTTTTATTACAGGCTTGGAAGACGGGCTCTTTCCTCATGAAAGAAGCTTAAATGAAAACAATGGATTAGAGGAAGAGCGAAGATTGATGTATGTTGCCATCACTAGAGCAAAGGATAAGTTGTATTTAACACTTTCGCAATCTCGTATGACATATGGACAACCAACCTATAATTTACCTTCAAGATTTCTTGATGAAATTCCAGAAGCATTAATAAAAAAAATTAATGTGCCTAATAATTTCTCTGCTAAAGGCGAATCACACTTTTCTAATGGAATAAATTCATTTAGCACAAAAAATAAACAAACATCAAATAATCAATACGATATTAAAATTGGTGCCATGGTCAAACACGATAAATTTGGATCAGGAATGGTGACAGGCTATGAAGGCAACGAAAATGATCTGCGTATTCAAATAAAATTTAAAGCCCATGGAGTGAAGTGGCTAGCCATGGAATATGCAAAACTTACTAAAATCTAATTACTTAATTATTGACTTAAAAATATCTTTATAAGTAATAAATTGAAAAGAAAATAATGATGCGATGTAAGCAGCCAAAGCGATCATGCAAGAAAATATAAGCACGTAGGACATTAATATATTTTCACTTGCACCAAGGATTGAAAAAATCATTATTATTACAAAAAGTAATGAGATAAATCCACCTAATAAAATAATCCAAGCAAGTAAAATTGGAATAATTGATAACAAAACACCGGCAAAGCTTGATTTTATAGCCTTCACTAAACCAAAATTATGGTAGGTAATTAATATAGGTGAAAACCAAGTAGCCATGAGGATTGGAATGGCCAAAATTATAAATTTTATGATAATCCCTACTCCATAATTCGAAATATTTTCTTTTACATCAGAGTCATTTGCTACAGCTAAGATATTCTTTAAATCAGGGCTTAAAATTAAAGAAATTAATAAAGAATAAAACAAACAAATTAAACCAAGATAAGTAAGGGCTCTTATGTTTTGTTTATCAATTTTTAATAAATCTTTTAGCCCTGGTTGCTTGCTATTTTGAATCAATTTAAAGTAATTGATAAAAATCATAGTTGAAATTGGCCATACAATGATCAAAAAGGGGCTTATAAGACTAAGGCCTGGGATAGTCGGGATAAGAAGGTAAGCAAATATATAAACACTTCCCAAAAGCAAGGTAAGTTTAAAATTAAGCTTTGTTAAAATCAAACTCTGAGTCACCCAAAGATGCGATTTATTTAGTATATTTTTCAAAATTTATGCTCGTTAATTTGCCTATCAATTAATACCTTCTTAAATTGATCAGGATTTTTTAGGGCGAGAATTTCAGCAGAAGGATTACTGTGGATATGCTCAAGGCGTGAAATGTAAAATCTCAATGCAGCCCATCTTAAAGCTACATGCATATTGTCTTTCTCCTTACAATCAAGTTTTCTTTCAGACTCATATCCAGCTAAAAATTGGGACAATTTATTTTGATCTAATGATCCATCATCTCTAACACACCAGTCATTAACAGCTATAGCAATATCAAAAACTAATACTTCATTACAGGCATAATAAAAATCTATAAAACTCGGCCTACTTTCATTTAAAAATAAAACGTTGTCTCTAAATAGATCGCCATGAATTGTACTTCTAGGTAAGTCATCTAAAACGTGAGACTTTAAAAAATTAATTTCCAATGCAATCATATTTTTTTCTGTTGAAGTTAATTTTGCTTTCATATTAAAAAAAGTTTTTTCAATCCAACCCAAACCTCTAGAATTTTTTCTTTTTTCTGTTAAAGACTTCGTAACCATGTGCATTTTTGCAAGTGCCTTCCCAACTGCATTGCAATTTAATTCAGTAATTTTTTTTACTTCTGATCCATTTAAAAATGAAACAATTAAAGCTGGTTTATCCTTAAATAAATTAATTGCTTTCTTCTGATTGTTTGGAATAGGTTTCGGACAATCTATATTATGACTCGAAAGAAATGTCATTAGATTAATAAAAAAAGGAAGCTCTTCCATTGTATGGTGCTCAAAGATAGTCAGGATGAATTTATTTTCAGCTGTTGTGATTAAATAATTTGTGTTGGTAACGCCAGAGGATATTCCATCAAAACTAATTAACGTTCCAATATTAAATTCAATAAGAAATGACTCCAAACTTTCTTTTGTTATAGATGTATATACAGCCATTGAAATTTATAAATTATTAAAAAAGAGTTAACTTGAGGTTACCAGCTAAAGAGTACCCATTGTGGAACGACTAAAGGCTTTAAATCATCCTGACGTATCCAATCTCCTCCCTCAGTTTCCCTTACTAGATAATACGGTGGAAAACCCTCTGGGGTAACTTTTATATAATACAAGTTTCCATTAATCCTATGCTCTTCAATTCTTTTGGTTCCTTCTTTCCTAATGGTAATCTCAGGTTCATATTCATACCCAGATTCCAAAGTATTTGGTGGAGATGGAACCTCCTCTAATACTACTGTTTTTTCAGCATTCGTAATTGCAGAAAAAGAAAGGCTGCTTAGCACTAAAATCAATGATATAAAAATTTTATTCATAGCGTAAGTCTATCAAAATCAGACCCCCAACAGTAGCTTTTTATCCAAAAAAAGGTGCGCATACAAAGGTATAATAAAAATGAAATAACAAAAAATTTTAAAAACGATGAAAACATTGCTCTTGATTGATGGATCCTCTTATTTATATCGCGCATTTCATGCGATGCCTGATTTTAGAAATAAAACAGGGTTCCCAACTGGTGTTATTTATGGAGTTTTAAACATGCTCCAAAATACTCATAAAAAATATGAGAGCAGTTATAGCGTCTGTGTCTTTGATGCGAAAGGAAAAACTTTTCGAAATGATATTTATAGTGAATATAAAGCAAATCGGCCTAAAATGCCTGATGATTTATCAATACAGATTGCCCCCCTCCACAAAGCTATAAAAGCGATGGGATGGCCAATTTATATAAAAGAAGGTGTAGAAGCAGATGATGTAATTGGGACACTTGCTAAAAAAGCAAATGAAGAGAATATATCTGTGACTATATCAACAGGAGATAAAGATTTAGCACAACTAGTAAATAATAAAACAGCGCTGGTTAATACCATGACCAACGAATATTTAGATATAGAAGGCGTAAAAAGTAAATTTGGGGTGGGGCCAGATCTTATTATTGACTACCTAACCATCATAGGCGACAAAGCTGACAATATTCCTGGCGTTGAAAAAGTTGGGCCCAAAACGGCACTTAAATGGTTAAACGAATTTAACTCTTTAGATAATATTATCAAAAACTCAGAAAAAATCTCAGGTGCCGTTGGTGAAAATTTAAAAAGCGCACTTGACTGGCTCCCAATTGCAAAAGACCTTATCTCTATTCGTTCAGAATTAGATATAGAGGTCTCTTGGGATCAATTTAAAAAATCACCCGAGGATAAAAATGCATTAAAAAAAATGTATCAAGAATTTAATTTTTCAAGTTGGCTTAAAAATATAGACAGCAAAGAAATAGATATCTCTCAAGAAGCACCAGATCAAAATGTTGACACAGAATTTAATAATCAAAAAAATTATATGTTGATTCAAAATACAACAGATTTAAAAAAATGGATTAATCAAATAAAAAAAGAAAAATTATTTTCCATTGATACCGAAACAACATCACTTGAAGTTATGAATGCAAAATTAGTAGGTATCTCTATCAGTTTAAAAAAAGGCGAAGCGGCATATATACCTGTCAATCATATGGGAGCAGCAGAAAATGAACAGATTAATGAAGATGAAGTAATTGATCTTTTTAAACCTATATTAGAGGATGGCTCCATCACAAAAATTGGACAAAATATTAAATATGATGCACATATTTTTCTTAATTTAGGTATAAAAATGCATGGAATTAACGAAGATACCATGCTTATGAGTTATGTCATAAATAGTAATGAAAGCCATGGAATGAATAAACTTAGCCAAAAATATTTGGGTCATGAATGTATCTCATACGAATCATTGGTTGGAAGTGGAGTAAAGCAATTAAGCTTTGATCAAATAAATATAAATGATGCATTAGATTATGCTGCAGAGGATGCTGATGTAACATTTCAGCTCTACCATGTACTTAAAGATCAATTAAAAAAAGAAAAGAAATTGCTGGCTATCTACGAAAAATTCGAAATCCCAAGTATGAAAACATTAATTGAAATTGAAAGGAATGGGGTTTTAATAGATGCAAGCTTATTAAATCAACAAAGCCAAAAAATTGGAGAAGAGTTAATTAATATTGAAAACAAAGCCTTTGAGCTTGCAGGGCAACCTTTTAATTTAGCTTCTCCAAAACAGTTAAGAGAAATTTTATTTGAAAAGTTACAGATAAAGCCTTTAAAAAAAACCCCCACTGGGACACCATCAACTTCTGAGGAAGTTCTCCAAGAGCTTGCTAAAGATTACCCATTACCTAAAATCCTTTTGGAGTATCGTACCCTTGCAAAATTAAAATCAACCTATACCGATAAACTTCCGTTAATGATCAATCAATCTACCGGCAGAATTCATACAAGTTACAATCAAGCAGTTGCTGTAACAGGCAGATTAGCAAGTTCAGATCCAAACCTACAAAATATTCCTATCAAAAGTCCGGAGGGTAGGAAAATTAGAGAGGCGTTTATTGCAAAACCAGATTTTTCGATATTATCAGCAGATTACTCTCAAATTGA
The DNA here is from genome assembly GCA_018607785.1 of Methylobacillus sp. Lineage (GTDB taxonomy): Bacteria > Pseudomonadota > Gammaproteobacteria > Burkholderiales > Methylophilaceae > BACL14. Next base: position 9,400 of record JABBAU010000040.1, on the reverse strand, counting down.
ATTAAGAATCCTAGCTCATCTCTCTAAAGATTCAGGGCTAATTCAAGCCTTCAAAGATAATAAAGACATTCATACAATAACTGCCTCAGAAATTTTTAATACTAAGATTGAAAAAATCACATCAGAACAAAGACGATATGCCAAAATCATAAACTTTGGGTTAATCTATGGGATGGGTGCTTTTGGCTTAGCCAAAAATTTAAATATTACTAGAGGTGACGCTCAAAATTATATCCAGGAATACTTTAATAAATACCCAACAGTTCTTCAATATATGGAAGAGTCAAAACAATTTGCGCGTGAACATGGATATGTAGAAACCTATTTTGGAAGAAGGCTATGGCTTCCTGAAATAAATTCATCAAACGGACTAAGAAAGGCTGGTGCTGAAAGAGCTGCTATCAATGCACCCATGCAAGGTACAGCAGCTGACTTAATTAAACTTGCGATGATAGAGGTCCAGCAATGGATTCATGCAAATAGCAATTTAAAAGGGCAAATGATTATGCAAGTTCATGATGAACTTGTCTTTGAGGTACCAAACACAGAAGTAGACATATTTATTAAAGAAATCCCTCAGATAATGCAAAATGTTGCCAAGCTTGATATTCCCTTGACTGTAGAAATTAATGCAGGAAAGAATTGGGAGGAAGCCCACTAAATGGTTTGTAAATAAATGAAAATATCCAAAAGCAAGAATAAAGAAATACACGCATTGATTATTGGTGATGAAATCTTATCAGGTAAGAGAGAAGATAAACATCTAAGGCACTTAATAAAAGTATTAAAAGCGCATAATTTCCAATTATCACGTGCAGATTATGTTTCAGATGAGATTCAAAAAATACAAGAAACTCTTGAAAATAAAAAGGGAAACATTGTTTTTTGTTTTGGCGGGATTGGGGCAACACCAGATGACTGTACCAGAAGTGCTGCCGCTTTTGCGCACAAAAAATCATTAGTTTGTCATCCAGAGGCAAAAGTTTTAATTGAAAATCAATTTGGCAAAAATGCATATCCTAAGAGAATTTTAATGGCGGACCTGCCAGAAGGTGCATTACTCATACCAAACCCTATCAATAACATACCTGGTTTTTTTGTAGATCAACATTATTTTATGCCAGGATTTCCTGAAATGGCGTGGCCAATGATTGATTGGGTAATTGAAAACAATCTGTTGAAAACAGAAAAAACAACAAAATTTGAAGATCATTCTATTTGGTTAGATGATGTAAGTGAAAGCAGCCTTATTGATTTAATGAATCAGACACAATTAAAATTTAATAATATTAAAATTTATAGCTTACCAAAAATGCATCCAAAAAAAATGCTGGAGCTTGGAGTCAAAGGTGAGCATGGTTACGTCTTTGAAGCATTAAATTTTATTAAAGACAATCTAAATAGCATGAATATTTCTTGGCGTGATCTTTAGTATTGAAAATAATGTATATGATTATTACAATGACGAATCGATATGATTATTGGCAAACATAAACTAAAAAATAATATTATATTAGCTCCAATGGCAGGAGTTACGGATAGGCCATTTCGAATACTATGTAAAAAATTTGGTGCAGGGATGGCAGTCAGTGAAATGGTCACATCAAATTCCCTTTTATATGGAAGTGAAAAAACCCTTAGAAGAGCAAATCATGATGGAGAGGTTGCCCCTATATCAGTTCAGATAGCCGGTGCAGATCCAGATATGATGGCAAAAGCTGCTCAATATAATATGAATCGAGGTGCCCAAATTATTGATATCAACATGGGCTGCCCTGCAAAAAAAATATGCAACGTCATGGCAGGGTCTGCGTTACTTAAAGAAGAAAAATTAGTTAAAAAAATTCTTGAAGCTGTTGTTAAGTCAGTAGATATACCCGTCACTTTAAAAATAAGAACAGGGTGGGATAAAGATAATCGAAATGCTGTAACTATTGCAAAAATCGCAGAGGATGCAGGTATACAAGCATTAACAATGCACGGAAGAACCCGTGCATGTCTTTATATGGGTGACGCTGAATACGATACAATCGCTAATGTTAAACAAAAAATTCAAATGCCTTTAATTGCAAATGGAGATATAACTTCACCTGAAAAAGCTAAGTTTGTACTTGAATATACAGGTGCCGATGCGGTAATGATTGGCCGAGCAGCACAAGGAAGGCCATGGATATTTAGAGAAATAGAGCATTTCTTAAAAACAGGCTCTTACTTAACTCGTCCTACTAATGAAGAAATACATCAAACGACTATAGAACACGTTAAAGACCTTTACGATTTTTATGGGGACAATAAGGGCTTAAGAATCGCAAGAAAACATATATCATGGTATACAAAAGGTTTAAAGAATTCTGCTTATTTTCGAGCAGCAATGAATCAAATTGAAGATAATAAAGAACAAATTGACTACATTCATTTATTCTTTGAAGACCTTAGTAAAAAGAGCAAGTATATTGCGTATGAAGATCAATCTAACAATAAAGAAGTTGCAATAAGCTGATGAAAAAAAATTTATCAGATAATATTGATACTCTGCTTGATCAATATTTTAATGATTTAGATGGGGATCAACCAAGTGCTATTTATGAAATGGTAATTAATACTGTAGAAAAACCACTTCTCTTATACATTATGAATAAAACTGAGGGCAACCAAAGTAAAGCTGCAAAAATATTGGGTTTAAATAGAAACACACTTAGAAAAAAACTTAAACAATATAATCTTGATAACTAAATGATAAAAATTAAAAAAGCTTTAATTAGTGTTTCTAATAAATCAAATATTTTAAAATTAGCGAAACATTTAAAAACATTTGATATTGAAATATTATCAACGGGAGGAACAGCAAAACTTCTTAAAGAGAACGAAATTCAAGTTACTGATGTTAGTGACTATACTGAATTTCCAGAAATGCTTGATGGACGTGTTAAAACACTTCACCCAAAAATTCATGGGGGGATTTTAGGTAGAAGAGATTTAGCTGAGCATCAAGAAACAATGAAAAATCATAAAATAGATCCCATAGATCTTGTTGTAGTAAATCTATATCCATTTGAAGAAACCATCAAAAAAGAAAATTGTTCCTTAGATTTAGCAATAGAAAATATTGATATTGGTGGTCCAGCAATGATTCGATCTGCTGCAAAAAATTACCAACATGTTGCTGTTCTATCAAATTCAAATGACTATCAATCTTTCATTGATGAGTTAAACAAAAACCAAGGAGCAATAACTAAAGATTTTAGTTTCTCACTAGCAAAAAAAGCATTTGCTAGAACTTCCGCTTACGATAGTGCAATTTCGAGTTATCTTGGGGCTGATAAAAAAAATCGATTCCCAAAAAAATTATTTAAAACTATTAATAAAGTTATGGATTTACGCTATGGAGAAAATCCTCATCAGCAAGCTGCCTTTTATAAAGATACAACAGAAGAAATTGGTTCTCTATCAAGTTTTGAACAAATTCAAGGTAAAGAACTTTCATTTAATAATCTTAATGATTCGGAAACTGCTTGGGAATGTGTCAAGAAGTTTTCCCAACCCAGTTGCGTAATAGTGAAACATGCTAATCCATGTGGTGTAGCCTCATCAGAAGACTTGCATGAAGCATATCAAGCGGCATTTAAGACAGATCCTACATCAGCTTTTGGAGGTATCATTGCTTTTAACGATTGTTTGGATGAAAAGACAGCTTCTTCAATAGCAAGTCAATTTGCTGAGGTAATTATTGCTGTTGATTTTTCAGAAGAAGCAAAAAAAGTTTTTGAAAAAAAACCTAATGTACGCTTATTAAAAATAAAAAATGAAAATAATAAGAATCAATTAGATTTTAAAAAAATAGGTGGAGGTTGGTTAATACAAACACCAGATGATCATTCTTTAGATATTAAAAAATGTAAGGTTGTCACCCATTTAAAGCCTAACGAAAAACAACTTGAGGATATGAAATTTGCTTGGATAGTTGCACAATATGTGAAATCAAATGCAATTGTTTTTTGTAAAAATAATCAAACATTAGGAGTTGGAGCTGGACAAATGAGTCGAGTTGATAGTACCAAAATTGCTTCACTAAAAGCAGAAAATGCAAATATTGATTTGACTCATTCTGTTGTTGCATCAGATGCTTTTTTTCCTTTTAGAGATGGAATTGATGTTATAGCGAGTCATGGAGCAAAATGTATTATCCAACCTGGCGGAAGTATCAAGGATGAAGAGGTAATAGGCGCGGCAAACGAACATGGCATCATCATGCTATTTACCAACATCCGACATTTTAAACATTAAATTATGAATGTTCTTATTATTGGAAGTGGTGGAAGGGAACATGCGCTTGCATGGAAAATATCACAAAGCCAAGAAGTAAAAAAAATATTTATCGCACCAGGTAACGGTGGAACTCACCTTGAAAACAATATTGAGAATATAAATTTAACTGATATTGAAGATCTTATTAATTTTGCCATAAAACAAAAGATTGATTTAACTGTCGTTGGTCCGGAAGCTCCACTTGCAAATGGTATCGTTGATTCCTTTAAAGATAATAATTTAACTATTTTTGGTCCAACAAAAGCTGCTGCTCAACTTGAAAGCTCTAAAGAATTTTCAAAAGAATTTATGGCACGTCATAATATTCCAACAGCAAAGTTTGCAACTTTTGAAAATTCTCTATCTGCACATGAATATATAAATAATAATCCTGCGCCAATTGTGATTAAAGCTGATGGACTGGCATCTGGAAAAGGGGTGGTAGTTGCAATGACAGATAAGGATGCACATGATGCTGTTGATGCAATGTTAAGCGATAAATTATTTGGTAATGCGGGCACAAAAATAATTATTGAAGAATTTCTTGTTGGTGAAGAAGCTAGTTTTATTGTAATTTGCGATGGATCAACCATATTACCTTTAGACTCAAGTCAAGATCATAAACGTTTACTCGATAATGATGCTGGGCCCAATACAGGTGGAATGGGTGCCTACTCACCTGCACCTTTAGTTACTGATGAAATAAACCAAAAAATAATGGATCAAGTTATTACGCCTACGATTGAAGGAATGAAAAAAGAGGGTATTGAATTTTCTGGTTTTTTGTACGCTGGCATAATCGTTGATGCCGAAAGTAATATCAAAACTCTTGAATTTAATTGTCGTATGGGTGACCCAGAAACACAACCTATTTTATTTAGAATGCAAGGTGATTTATTCTCAGTTCTTTATAAAGCTGCCAAACAGCAACTTCATGGTATTGAAATAAAATGGGAGGATGAACATGCAATTACAATAGTTATGGCTTGCAAAAATTATCCTACAAAACCAATCCTAGGAAATGAAATAGAGCTTCCAGATACTAAAGACAAAAATACTTTTATATTTCATGCAGGAACTGTTTTAAAAAATCAAAAACTATTAACATCTGGTGGTCGTGTTTTAGGGATTACTGCAAAAGGTGAGACACTAGAAATTGCAAAAAATAAAGCTTACAGTGTATTAAAAAAAGTTAAATTTGATGGAGCACAGTTTCGAACAGACATTGGAAAAAAAGCATTAAACTAAAGTTGTGAGAAATTTAAGGTTAAAAAGATTTATTATAAATGGGGGAGTAGTTGCCTACCCTACAGAATCCTGTTTTGGGTTAGGTTGTGATCCTCATAATTTAAGGGCAATTAAAAAATTAAATATCTTAAAAAAAAGACCCGTAAATAAAAACTTTATTCTTATCTCTTCTAAACTTAATCAAATTAAAAAAATTCTTCAAGAACTCAATAATTCACAAATTCAAAATCTAAATATGAAGTGGCCTGGACCCCATACCTGGTTAATTGAGGCAAATCATAAATGTCCATCATGGTTAAGAAAAAAAAATAAAGTTGCGGTTAGAGTTCCTGATTTAAATATTTGTCAAAATTTACTTAATTCAATTGCTATGCCAATTACATCAACGAGCGCTAACAGAACAAAACAGCGCCCTATAAAAAATTATAGGGAAGCTTGTCGTCAATATAAAAAATCAGTTCATATTATCAAAGGAAGGATAGGGAAAAACAAAAAACCTAGTCAAATACAAGACTTTGATACAAAAGCTATAATAAGAAGATGACTAAAGAAAATATTAATATAGAAGCCGTTAAAGAATTTTTCATGAAATTACAAACGGATATTTTAAATGCCATTGAAATTGTCGATGGAAATAATTTTCTAGTTGATTCTTGGCAGAGATCAGAAGGTGGTGGTGGAACAACATGCATTTTAGAAAATGGAAAACTTTTTGAAAGAGCAGGTATAGGTTTTTCACATGTTTTAGGCTCACAGCTTCCTAAATCAGCAACTGATGCGCACCCCGAAATTACCAATAGTAAATGGGAGGCTATGGGTGTTTCACTAGTTTTCCATCCACATAACCCTTTTATACCAACTGTTCATATGAATGTAAGGTTTTTTAATGCTCACAAAAATAATAAGGATACTTGGTGGTTTGGTGGTGGAATGGATTTAACTCCCTATTATGGTTTTGTTGAAGATGCTAAACATTTTCATAATACAATTAAAACAACCTTAAACCCTTTTGGTAAAAAACTTTATCCCGAGTTTAAAAAAAATTGTGATGAATATTTTTTCTTAAAACACCGTAATGAACCACGGGGAATCGGTGGTATTTTTTTTGATGACTTTAATATGCAAGGGTTTGACTTCTCCTTTGATTTCACTAAAGAAGTAGGTAACACATTCTTAAAAGCATACCTGCCAATACTTCAAAAAAGAAGAAATCATAAATTTACAGACAAGGAGAAACAATTTCAACAATACCGAAGAGGAAGATATGTTGAATTTAATTTGCTCCAAGATAGAGGAACACTTTTTGGTATTCAGTCAAAAGGACGTGTCGAGTCAATCTTAATGTCCATGCCGCCATCAGTTAAGTGGGAATATGACTTTACTCCAAAAAAAGGTAGCAAAGAAGAAGAGTTATATTCTAAATTCTTAATTACAAAGGACTGGGTGTAAAATTTATAATGCTTGAGCAACTATTCAGAAAAAAAGATATTGTAGATGATAAAAATACACAATTAAAAAGATGTCTCAATGCTTTTGACCTTACCCTTCTTGGTATAGGCTGTATTATTGGTACAGGAATCTTTGTGTTGACAGGAATTGTTGCTGCTACTCATTCAGGCCCGGCGATTATAATCTCATTTCTTATCGCTGGCATTGCCTGCGCATTTGCTGCGTTATCTTATGCTGAGCTTTCATCATCTATTGGAGGCTGCGGAAGTGCCTATGGATATTCTTATGTAGCCTTTGGAGAATTATTTGCCTGGATAATTGGCTGGATACTTTTGTTAGAGTATGGCGTTGCAATTGCTGCTGTAGCAAGTGGATGGTCAGGCTACTTTAATAACGCTTTAGTGGCCATAAACCTTGGGCTTCCTGAATATTTAATCAACCCACCAAGCTCAGGTGGCATAATTAATCTTCCTGCATCATTAATTATTCTTTCGATCATGCTGCTTCTAATAGCTGGAGTTAAGCAGAGTGTAAAGTTAAACACCATTATGGTTTTTATTAAAATTAGTGCAATTTTAGTATTTATTTTTATTGCTATCTTTAATGTAAATCCAAATAATTGGTCTCCATTTGTACCTTTTGGATGGTTCGATAGGTTACCAGATGGGGAGACTATAGGAATCTTTGCAGGGGCATCGATTGTGTTCTTTGCTTATGTAGGTTTTGATGCTGTTTCTACTGCAGCAGAAGAGGCAATCAATCCACAAAGAGATTTACCAAAAGGTATTGTTTATTCATTGATCTTTTGCACAATTTTCTACATTATCGTTTCAGCACTGCTTACTGGGGTTGTTTATTATGAAAATTTAAATGTATCAGATCCTGTCGCATTTGCTTTATCGCAACTTGGTTACACATGGTCATCTGCTCTTGTTGCTACAGGGGCAATTTTTGGACTGGCAACGGTGATGCTTGTTTTATTTTATGCTCTAACGAGAGTTATTTTTTCTATGAGCCGTGATGGATTATTGCCTGAGTATTTAAACAAAGTAAATAAAAAAACTCAAACGCCAATAAAAGTCATTCTAACTACTGGAATTTTAATCTCAAGTATTGCAGGGTTTGTATCTCTAGGTGAGCTTGCCGAAATCGTTAATATCGGAACACTATCAGCTTTTGTTATAGTTTGTATTGGTGTAATAGCACTTCGATCAAAACATAAAAAAGATACCTTTAAAAATAAATGGCATCCATTGGTTCCTTTAATGGGTATTTTTTGTTGTGGTGCTTTGATGTTTTTTCTTCCATCAGATACATGGATGAGATTCTTGATCTGGCTATTTTTTGGATTAATTTTTTATTTCATTTATTCAAAAAAACACAGCAAGCTTAACCAAATTTAAAAATTATTTTCCTATTTAATATTCTTGGACAGAATATTCAGTTGAAATATTATGCGAGAGTTTAGGGTAAATTACCACAGAGTTTTCTAAAGTATTTGCTGTTTCAATACATATCATTCTTCTCCATTCCTCATTTTCCCCCATATCACTCATTTCATTTGCTTTAGCTTCCCCCGGATTCCATATGACTAAGGAATTACTGTTAGACTTTTTAATATTAATTATTCTATTTAATTTTTTATCCTCTAAATAACAATCATTACTGGAATTTAGATACACCCTATCAATAGGTGATTTAAAGGATATTGTTTGATTTTCAATTCCTTTTTTAAAATTCTTATTCTTATCAGTAAATAATGCATTTTCTAAGCCTGTCACGTTTACATTATTTATATCGGAAACATAAAAATACGTATGGAAGCCTTCACTTATCGTAAAAGGGCTAGCAGATAAATTCGTTGTTTTTAAATTAAGGTTCAGACTTTCTCCAATCACAATTGTTAGAATAAGTTCAAAATTATATGTCAGTTGCCGCCTTACAGCTTCTGTTGGCATCATCCTTAGCACAACTTTAGTTGCGTCGTTTTTTAAATCACTTGATTCTATTAACTCCCAAGGTATGACTCTCGCAAATCCATGTAAACAAAAGCTATTATCTGTTGGGTGCTCTCCAAACCAAGGCCAACAAATAGGGACTCCACCTCTAATTGATCTTCCTTCCTCATAACGTGCATTGGATGAAATCCAAAGTACATCATCTTTTATAGTATTTGGTTTCCACCAGTCTACATGGGCTCCTTGGAGCGCAATCCTTGCTTCTGCTTGAGAATTTTTTATTTCTAAAAATTCTAATCCATCTTTATTTTTAGAAATTTTTATATTTTTACTTAATTTCATTACTATTTTTTTAATTGGCTGATATCTCTTACAGCCCCATTTGACGCACTTGTTGTCATCATCGCATAGGCTTTGAGAGCATCTGATACCTTACGCTG